>JAGRJA010000357.1 GCA_020443005.1 Pseudomonadales bacterium | reverse complement strand
GGCTTCATTGATTGAAAAAGGTTCTCACCAGTACGATCGACAAACGCTGGAAGCCTGGCTGGCACTGGTGGCAAATTTGCAGGGGCGTGCCGAAAGTGTGTTGGCCTTATGGGAAAGCTACGCTATTGATGATACTGAGGGAGATATACCGCAATCGCGCTGGGTTCGATTGATCGATGAGGCAGAGGCAGTGGATTTGCAGGTCTGTTGCAGTCTTATCAACGCTTCCCGGCAATTGAATGAGAGCTTGTGGCAGCGCTGTTTCGGTGCGGTTTTGACATCAGCGACCTTGACATCCCTGGGCAGCTATGACCGTTTTCGCCAGCGAAGTGGTACGCCGGACAGTGCCAATTATCAGGTTGTACCCAGCCCTTTTGATGTGAGTAATGCTGCACGCCTGATTGTTCCCAGATTGTCTGCCGACCCTTCGGATAACGAGGCTCATACCCTTGCAGTAGTGGAATACCTTGAACAGAATCTCTCGGAAAGCCACGGTAGTCTGGTTTTGTTCAGCTCCCGACGACAGATGGAACAGGTTTTCGAAGGCTTGAACAGCCGCTGGCGTATGCTTGTGCTGCTTCAAGGGGAGTTATCGCGACAGGAAATGATTGTTGAGCACAAGCGTCGGATTGACAGCGGAAAGGGCAGTGTTCTGTTTGGTCTTGCCAGTTTTTCCGAGGGGGTGGATTTGCCGGGTGATTATTGCCGTCATGTTGTGATTGCGAAAATTCCGTTTGCTGTGCCTGACGACCCTGTTGAAGAGTCCATGTCTGAGTGGATAGAGAAGTGTGGTGGCAACCCTTTTATGGAAATGGCTGTGCCGGATGCAGCGCAGAAACTGGTTCAGGCTTGCGGCCGTTTGCTGCGTCATGAGCTGGACAGTGGCGATATCAGCCTGCTTGACAGGCGAATTGTGACCAAGCGTTATGGCAAGGCCATACTTGCTTCGCTGCCACCCTTCAAGCAGGATATACGCTGATTGCAACCCTGGCTCCCTGCGGGCCGGTGGTGAATGACCCTCGCTGATCGTAAAGGCCTGTTAAATGAACAGTATTTCCGAAGAATCCTCTCCTGCGGGTTTTTATACCGGTCTGGCTTCCTTATTGATGGATCTTGAATGTGCCATGCGTAATGCCCGCTTCTGGTCTGATGTTCAACCGGATGAAGCCGCGTTACAGAGTGTGGCACCCTTTTGTGTGGATACACTCGATTTTGCCCAGTGGTTGCAATATGTGTTTTTGCCTCGTGTGTACAATCTTGTTGAAAAAGAGCAGCAATTGCCCGGCAAATGCGACATTTCACCAATGGCTGAACAGGCTTTTCAGGGTATGGCGCAGACTGCCGAGGTGCTTCGCGTGATACGAGCCATTGACGAATACTGTAGTCAACAATAAAAGTATTTAGTTTCTTTATGCAAGTGAATACTTGCATAAAGGCCTCCCCGGCGCTATAGTTTGCAGACTTTCGATTGATTTGCAGATCGATAGAACGATATCAGTGATTCCTGATCAGGAAAGGCGAGGTGAGTGGTGCGTGTGGAAACGGAATCGGTCTTCGGGTGGCCATTATCCTTTCTGAAAAGAATGTTCCGGTTTGAAATACCGGTGATATCCGAAAAGTACCGGTGGTTGACAACAGCATTTGTTGTTTTTTTTACATTTATTTTCGCGCTTAACTTTCTTGCAACAATGCACCTGCTTGCCTATTTGGGGCCGGGCTTGGGTGACAAGCCTGACTACACCTATTTACTATCGATGATTGATGACCTGTTGAACCGGGGGGAAAGTGTTACCCGTCGTTTTTATTTTGTCAGTTTTCTTTTGTTGTTGATTACCAATGTGCTTTTTCGTTTTGCGATGATGGTATGGGGCTACTTGCGCTATGAAACGGTTTTTGGCGAAAAATTTCCGATTCGGCATGTGGTCAATTTTATGTTGTTAAATGCTGTCTCGGCATTTTCCATTTTTCTGGTGCTGTTTCCTCTTGGAGGCCTGACCTGGTTGTTGGGCTTTGATTTCTCGGCAGGCTGGCTTGCTGTTGAGCACATGGCTGCGATGGCCAATAGCTGGGTACTGGCTTATGTGCCAACATTGATTGACTTGCCCACCCCCTTGCCGGTCATTCTTGTATTTACGATTGGCGGTTTTTTCCATTACTGGTTCCATCGTATTGGTCACAGTTCAAGGCTCTGCTGGCTATTGTTTCACCGGTTCCACCATATGACGCCTAAACTTATCCAGCCCACAACCCAGGCTGTTTTTGTCGCTGTTCCACTGTTTTTGTTTGCTGTCATTCCCTATGTGTTTATCTTTGGGGCGATTACCAAGTTGTTTTCAGCTGAACCGCTCTATGAGCAGATTATTCTGATTAACCTTGTCTGGAATATCGGTGAAATTTTCGGCCATCAAACGGCCTTGTATGACAAGGCGATTCGCTGGCCGCTAATTCGCTGGATCGGTTATTTCGGGAGTGGCGGTATTTATCATTACATGCACCATTCCTCAAAAGTTGAACACTCCCGTTCCGGCAACAATATGGTCAATATAGGCGGGGGCTTTTTCTTTCTGTGGGATCATGTTTTTGGCACCTATACGCCCTTGTCGCCTGAAAGGCCTAATGTCGGTTTGACGGGTGACCCACAGCTTTATATGAACCCGGTCAGGCTGGCCTATTCAGGTATTATGCAGATTGTTTATGAGCTTGTTCACAATAAGGGGTGGAAGCAGCGCTTTTTGATCCTTTTTGGCGCTTCGGATTACAAACCGCCAATCAGCAGGAATTTTGCAATAAAAAACCCGAATTGAGTTTATTTGATTTTTTCCCGGTAAGGCATTTGCGCAAGTTCTATACATAATGTTTTTTTGTAGGTGTTTATTTGGAGAGTACCGGGTTTGATTTCTTCGATACTGACCAGATCATCCACATATTCGTCATCCGGTTTTTGCAAATTGTTTTTTTCGCTGAAGTGTGTGATTTCGGGAAAAACGAGTCGCAATGACGGTGTTTGTTTTACAGGGTCATCTGCCAGTTCAATAAAAAGCAAACGGACATCGATATCGTAAACAAGGTTGCAGAT
>JAGRJA010000356.1 GCA_020443005.1 Pseudomonadales bacterium | reverse complement strand
TTATTATCGAGGATAAAACCAAGTGCCTCTGCTGTTTTATTCAGGCCTTCAAGGTGCCCCGCATTTTCACAAACCGTTAAAGCGGAATTTGGTATCAATGCCGACATGGCACGGGCATGCTCAACGGGCACCAAAGGGTCTTCATCGCTTTGCCAGAAATGCACGGGCACAGCAATACCGCTCAGGGAAAACCCCCAGGGTCTGGCAAATAAAATAATATCGTGAACGATAGAGTGAAGACCGCCTTTTGAGCTGTCAAGTATATCATCGAGAAACATATCGCGAATTTCGGGGCGTGCAATCATCGCTGTTTCATGACCGGGAATATATTTGACGATGGCATCGACAACGGGGTTGGCAACGGGGTGCAACATACGAACGCCCCAGGTCAAACTGCTGCCCAAAGGCCTTTTCATCCAGGTCAGCAGCTTTTCTACCGGCACTGCCTTCGCAGTAGGGCCGCCCTCGGCTGCTTCTTCGCCTATTGTCGGCGCAACACCGCCAAAAACAGCAGCGGCAACAACCTGCTCGCTCAAGGCGTTTGCACAGGCAAGTGCATAGGGGCCGCCACCCGAAAGTGCCACAACACCACACTTTTCAATCGAGAGTTGCTCAATCACAAAAGCAATATCATCGCTGAACGCGTGAATATCCTCATAAAGATACCGGGTGGATAAACCGATACCGGGCCGTTCCACACAAATAATCCTCAGCTTATTGTTATTGGCAAACTGTCGGGCTTCATACGGCACCTGACGCCTTCCACCAGGCGTTCCCGGAAACCAGAAAACCGGAAAGCCATCCTGAACACCAAATTCGGCTATTCCCAACTTCCGCTTGCGGGTAATCGGCAAGGCATATTCTTTTATTGGCGATGCAGCATTTATCATTCTTTGCTCATTCTGTTTCCTGATGGAGGCAAGAAAAAACGCCCCGCTTGTTTGCATAAAAAAAACCGATGGCTATTTAAACCTCAGAAGCCCCGACACGGCGTATCGCATTATTGTCCTGTAAATAGTGGCTATATAGCCACTCTGCAAATCGATGCATGGCGTTGATAGCCAGTACACAATGGGGCGAATAAAAAATATCAAAACCATGCGGCGCTCTTTCTACCTCTGCATAGACAATAGCCGCCTTGCTTTTTTCGTGCAGCCTGTCAACAAAAAAGCGTGCGTTCTCGACAAAGGTCAGCGTGTCAGTAGTTCCATTAATTACCATAAAAGGTGGGCAGCTGTGGGTTACCTGCATAACCGGAGAGAGCATTTCCCAGAGTGGTTTTGTTTCTGGCGTAAGCGCTGGCATGACCTTGCTTTTCTCAAGAAACCCCTCAATACCGAAACGGGCTGTCTCCGGGTTCTGTGAACAAAAGTCATACACCCCATACATTGGCAGGCAGCCCTGAACAGCTGTATCGGCATCTTCAAAACCGGGCTGAAGTATATCCTTGTAACGATTGGCGGTCAGGGCCAGCAATGAACAGAGATGACCTCCGGCAGAACCACCTGTTGCGAGAACAAAATGCGGGTCACCGCCGTATTCGGCAATATGCGTTTTTATCCAGTGAAGCGATTGTTTGCAGTCAATAAGGTGGTCGGGAAAGGTGTGTTTTGGGCTCAAACGATAATTGATTGAAACAAAAATCCAGCCGGCTTCTACCAGCTTGTTCCGAAGTGGCAAACCCTGCCGCTCTCCGTAACCCAGCACCCAGCCTCCACCGTGAATCTGAAGCATCACCGGCCGTGGTTTTTCCGAAGCTTGCCTGGGAAGATGGATATCCAGTGTATTTCGTTCGTTGGGGCCATAGGTAATACCCCGAAGTGTTTTGACATAAGAACGGCGCAGCGAAAATGGCCGTTTCCAGTCATCACCGGCTTTATAGCTGAGAAGGGCTTTTCTCTCTGCAACAATCCGGTCAAGATAATGCTCGCCCAGCCCATTGCGAAGCGCTCTTTCAAAAACAGTGGTTTGCAAGGCTGCTTGATGATAACGCCACAACACAACGATATTGATCAGGCCAAGCAAGAAACCGGCACCTGCCCAGAACGACCAGCTGTCTTTCATCAAAAGCGCGAGCACAAGAAGAAGCCCGTTAATAACGGCATGAAAAACCGCCAGCTCAGTGACCAGCCAATTCACAATAAACTGAGGAATGAGCGAAACAGAGAACATCACTCTATGACTGCTGTAAAACACCAACAGGCTGTAAACCAGCATCAAAAGGAAGAAACCATCAAGCATTGTCTTGCACCTCCGGCAAACGGCGCTGTCTCACCATTGCATACGCCCCTTTTTTATCGGACTCAAAGCATAGCACGAGCCGCCATTCAGGCCATGCCCGATACTGTTTTTCAGTGTAAATTATGATTGATGCTTGCCTGAAAACTGAACATATCCTGCGGTAAGCGGCACTCAAGCCTGTTTTGTGCAGATCATTGTTCGGGAGGGCGTAGTGCGGAAAACACACCCCGATGGAAGCATTGCTGGAAGGCTTTCGCTTCATCGCGATAGGTTTGCCGCTCCCTGAAATCAAGGTGCAGAATCCGCAGCAATCGCATCAACAGATAATCTGCTTTGGGTGGAAGCAGCGCCGCCCCATACACTGTTACTATGTGGTGCCACAACAAACGATTCCCGTCCAGACTGAAAACATCAGCTGATGGTGACAGTGTATAGGCTCGCACTGCACCGGTAACTTCTGCAGTGCCTTCAATGGAACGCAGGGCAATCATACGGGTTGAAGGTGCTGGTCGAATATCAGCGATCAACTGTCTGTAATAACGCGGCTGAGGCAAACCAAAATCAAAACAGGCCTCACCGGTATACGCACCGTGTACCGCTGTTGGCAAGGGCCGCACACTGGCAAGCGGCTGAAGGCGGCCTGAAATAAAGGCCGGGTACCATGGCTGGCTTTCGAGTTGATTGGCATGCAGGAACACCTCGGCCACGGTATCAAGGTCGACCTGACCGGCACCTTCGACAGCGGCAACCGTATGATAAATGTGTGTATTTGCAGGCGCATGCCAAAAACGCTGTACAGCAATATCACGGATATCGCTGTGCTGCTTCACCCACGACATTACCAGTGGCACATTTGCCAGCATTTCGTTGAGCGCGGTATCGACATCGACTTCCAGAGAACTTATACGCATGGTTTCAGGACAGAATGTCTATCGCGTAACAAACTGATCAATCGTGCAATCTGCCCGCATCGCCAGGAAACTTTTGTAGTCACCGGGATACAAAAACGGCGCGTGGCCGTCTTCATCCCTGTAATAATTCTTGCATGTGCCCGACCCCCAGGAAAACTGCTTGCAGCTCTCTACCACCCAGGCATTATAGGCTTTATGCCGCTCAGGCTTTACATCGATCGACTTTATACCTCGTTCACACATGACGCTGAGCAAGTCGACAATACACTTCACATTGGCTTCTGCAGATTTGAAATAGGAAACTGACAACACCACTGCATTCGGGCCCATACCCAGAAAATAATTCGGAAAATCGGGAACCAGAATACCTTTGTAGGCATAAGGGCCTTTTTTCATTTCATCGGCCAGTTTTTTACCCACCTTGCCCACCACCTCAAAGCGATCAAAATCCATAACACGATAACCGGTGCAGTAGATAATGACATCGCTGATTATCTCACGCCCATCTTCCGTCACGACGGCATCTTCTGTTATCGACTTTGCCGCAGATGCCACCAGTGTCACATTGTCACGGTTCAGTGCCGGATAAAAATCATCGGATACCAGCGGTCGCTTGCAACCATAACGACTTTCCGGCGTAACCAGCTTGCGCAACCCGGGGTCATCAATCGCCTTTTCGATAAATTTCAGCCCCATATTTTCAAACATCTGCATACGCTTGCTATCCATAATGACTGCACCATGTACAAAACGCATCATTGTGCCCTGCAGCGCTTGCAAGGTTTTCAATACCGGTGGAACCTTGCGAAACAGTTTTTTCGCAAAGGCGGAATAGCGTTTGTTGTTTCTCGGTACAATCCAGTTTGGAGAACGCTGAATCACCGTAAGATGACCCGCTATCGGCGCGATTTCAGGCACAATCTGCACAGCAGCGGCAGCTGAACCAATCACGGTGACCCGTTTACCGGAGAGATCGACCGAGTGATCGTATTGCGCGCTGTGCCAGCTTGGGCCCTTGAAACTGTCCATACCCGGAAAGCGCGGGAACACAGGGGTGTGCTGGTTACCCATGGCATTGATCACCGCATCGAAAAGCTGCTCTTCACCATCATCCAGCCGCAACAGCCAACGGCTATCTTCCTGTAATTCTGCAGCAACGATACAGCGATTGCAGGAAAGGTGCGGTTCCAGACCAAAATCTTTTGCACATTTTTGCAAATAGGCCTCGATTTCCGGCTGGTTCACGAAGGTGGATGACCAATCCGGGTTGGGTGCAAAACTGTAATTATAGGAATGTGCCCAGACATCGCAGGCGAGGCCCGGATAAGTTTGCATATGCCAGGTGCCACCCGGTGCATCTTCTTTCTCAAAAATCGTAAAGTGCGTGAAGCCCTGCTGCAATAATTCCCTGCCTGCAGCAATACCCAATGGTCCGGCACCGATTATTGCAATTTTGATACTGTTTTTATCCCTCATCGATTGTCCCGCTTGTCATGCTTCTGACAAAATTAACATCAATCCTCTTGCCAATGTATGTGTATGATACGAAGAGGCGTCAATACCGGGTCATTTTTCTTTTATTCAACCCGCTTGGCTTAAACGCTATTCAGACAATCAGGCATAAAAAATCGTCACATGAAATGGAACTGGAAAATCGCGCGAATCGCAGAAATTGATGTCTACATCCATCTTACCTTTTTGCTTTTGGTAGCCTGGTTCGGCTTTCACAGTTGGCAACAATACGGCACTCTGGCCGGCACTTTGCAGGGCATGGCCTTCATCGTTGCACTGTTTACCTGTGTGGTATTACATGAATTCGGGCATGCCCTGACAGCCCGCCGCTACAACATTGTTACCCGAAGCATCACCCTGCTGCCAATCGGCGGTGTCGCCACCATGGAAAAAATGCCCGAAGACCCCTTGCAGGAAGTCAAGGTAGCTCTCGCCGGCCCCGCCGTGAATATCGTTATCGCCTTCATTCTCTGGCTCTGGCTAAGTGCCAACAATGTTGTCGTTACTGAAGCAGACTTGCTCAACAACGGGGGGCCACCGCTCTATCGTTTAATGCTTATCAATGTGGTGCTGGCTGTATTCAACCTGATACCAGCCTTCCCGATGGATGGCGGCCGTGTACTGAGAGCAGTTCTCGCCATGCGCATGAAACACCACGAAGCAACAGACAAGGCTGCATCCATCGGTCAAATGTTTGCGCTATGGTTTGGTTTGCTTGGTCTTTTCTATAACCCGATACTCTTGCTCATTGCCGTTTTTCTCTGGTTTGGCGCAGCCGCTGAAAACCAGTCAGAACAAATAAAAGTATCTCTGGGCAAAGCGACGGCAGCCGATGCCATGTTAACGGAGTTTCACATCCTTGCACCCGAAGACAGTTTGACAAAAGCCATACAACTAACACTGGCGGGCAGCCAGAAGGATTTCCCCGTCGGCACCCATCAGCACCTGACCGGGCTGCTCACGCAAAACGATTTACTGGTTGCCCTGCAAGAAAAAGGTCAACATACTGCTGTTTCGGCGTTACATCTTCAGGCCATCCAAACCGTCGATTACAATCTGCCCATCGAACAATTGCTCACCCGCATCGAAGCAAACGGAAATACAACACTTGCCGTGCGAAAAGGTAGCAACATCGTCGGCATCATCAATCTTGATAACATCCTTGAACTGATCAAGATACAAAATGCCTTGCATAAAAGACGCTCAATGTAGCCGTTTGATGAAAAAAGAATAGCGTTGAAAAAAACGGCATCGAAAACAGTTTGACACTTTTTCAAATCAGACGGCATTCCCGCCTTCAAAGGCTGGAAAAAACAAGTGGCGGCTTCACTTTCCAGCCGTAACAACAGAGGCGATTTCAACGCGTTTTATTCGCTGTGTACTGCACCGGCATGCGTGTTCCAGAACAGGGTCGCTTGACTGTTCTGGTCAAGCCCATCAAGAAAGGCAGCGAACGCCTTTGCGGTATAAGTTGGCTCAAGCGACAAACCGGCGCGCTGTTTGGCAATATGCATGGCTCTGGCACCTGCAGCCGTTTCAACACCATAACCTTCACCAAAATAATCCTGCAGAAGATGCGTTGCCGGCAATGGGAAGCCGCTATATTCAGGATAGGCCTGTGATAACAACATCAGGGCTGCCTTCATCTGTTTTTTTATAATGCTGTCGGTACACGCAGGTATCCATCCTGCATGAGATGGCGCCACTCGCACGCCTTTTATTGTGACGGGCAAATTCAACAAGGCACAACCCAATGTCAAACCTGCCACCGTCGAACAACTCCCCACCGCAACATAAATTGAAGCCGGTAGCGGACAAAGCCCTGCATTTACCTGTTCTTGCAATTCCATCATCGCGTTGACATAGGCAAAAACAGCTTCAGTCGTTGAGCAGCCCGCCCATAAAAACAGCGTATCTTTTTTTAATCGCGCCGTGTTCAGGTAATAAAGCAAACCGGCTGCTACAGCCGTTTTGACATACACCAGCCTGGCACCGCAAGACCTCATCAGCGCATGGTTTTTTTCCACCGTTTCACTGGCAGGCTGATGAAAAACCAGTATCGTACATGCCATGCCATAACGCTTGCATAACAGGGCAACAGCCACACCGGAATTACTGCCCACGCCCCCGATTGTTATGACATGCCTGATCTTTCTTTCCTGCAAACCGGGCAAAATAAATTCCAGCTTGCGCACCTTGTTGCCACCATATTCCGAATGGCTCATATCATCACATTTCACCCATGCATTCGGGTGCAGCTTCTCCAGCGTTCTTACCGGCGTCGGCAAATCGGCCAACATTTCGCAGGCAAGCTTCGCCTGCAATTTTGGCCAGCGGGCAAAAAGCGGCCTGTCAGCCGTTAACAAGACCCACGCCTTTCATACAATGTGGCCCGCCCCAATGCTCAACCACCTTGCCATTCTCAAAACGAAGAATCGCCGTGCCGTTAATTTCTATTGCTTTTCCGCTGGGCGCTACATCGTAGTAAGCATCGCCATTATGCGTGCCAGTTATTGTCCAGTTTGAAACAATATAGTCATCCTTTTCAATCACCAGGTCGACATCAAATTTCATATCCGGAAAGGCAGCACGGGCGTTTTGCCAGAATTCGCGCTCCCTGCCACGAATATCCGTTCCTTCGGCTTCAGGGTTTACGCGATGAGTAACATGGCTCATGAAATTTTCGGAAAAATATTCATACACGGCATCGTAATCATCCTTCGCCATACGGTTGGAATATTCAGCAAGTGCGATTAAATGGCTCATCTTTTCTCTCCTTCCTTTTCATTTATTTCAATTCAAAATCAGTTCTGCATATTGCCTCAAGCGCTGCTTGTCCTGCTCTGCATCTTCAGTGCGCATAAACAGCATGGTTGTTACCGGGCTTTTGTGCCAGGCCTGCACTCGCTCGCGTATTCGCTCCGCAGGACCACACAGGGAAATATCATCAGCCAGCTTGTCTGGCACTGCCTTGATGGCTTTTTCTTTCTCACCGGCGTACCACAAATCCTGCACATGCAGCGCCTCCTCACCAAAGCCCATGCGCCCCATCAGGTTCTGGTGGAAATTCTCTGAACGGGCGCCCATGCCGCCAAGGTATAAAGCCAACATGGTTTTCACATTGAACAGTGCAGCCTCAAGATCATTATCAATAAATATCGGTACCGATGCAGCAATTTCGAAATCAGCCGCTTTGTTTTTAAGCGACTCGTCAAAAATTTCCGGGCAATAGGGCGAGTAAAACATCGGCAACCAGCCCTCGCAATTCTCTGCAGCCAGCTGAACATTTTTCGGCCCTTCCGCGCCCAGAAACAAAGGTATACGCTTTCTCAAGGGATGGGTAATGCTTTTCAGCGGCTTGCCCAACCCCATTCCGTTCTGATTAGGTAGTTGATAGTGCTTGCCCTGAAACTCAACCGGTGCTTCCCGGGCGATCACCTGGCGAAAGATGTCTATCCATTCCCTTGTACGCTCCAGCGGTCGGGTAAACGGTTGGCCATACCAGCCCTCCACCACCTGCGGGCCCGACACACCCACACCCAGCTGAAAACGACCGTTGGACAAGTGGTCAAGCGTCATGGCTGTCATCGCCGCACACACCGGTGTGCGTGCAGACAACTGCATCACGGATGTACCCAGCTTGATCTTGCTGGTATGTGCGCCAACCCAGGCCAAAGGTGATACACAATCACTGCCATAGGCTTCCCCCGTCCACACCGAGTCATAACCATAGTCTTCCGCCGCCTTGACTACCTCAACACCCTTATAGGGATTCGCCATCCAGTAACCCAGTTGAAAACCCAGTTTCATATCTGATGCTCCGCAGTTGTTAACGAAACCAAGCTTAAGCCGATATCTTTACTCGTGTAAAGATATTTGTTCGGGGACATATACGGATACGGCAACAAAAAACACCATCAAACGATGGCTAAAAAAGATAAACCGGAACAGGAGAAGATTGAAATAAACAGGAAGTAGACAAAAAAACCGGCACTTAATCCAGGTCCAGCATCGCTGGAATATAGTCTGCCAGCTGCTGTAAGCGTTTTTGTATCGGGTAGTCGTCCCGTGTAGCCCAGTTCATCATCACCGCATTAATCGAACCCATGGTCATATCGGCCAAAAAATCCACGGGGTAACGCGTGCTGATTTGCTGCTGATCTGCGCCGCGCTGATACACAGCGGCAAACATATCGGTTAAGCCGGAGAGCACACTCATGCGGTCGGTGGAATCCTGAGACATACTTCGCAGGATCAATTCCTTTTCCAGACGGCTGAACGCGGTAATCTCCCGCAGGGCCAGTTCAAAAAATGCGCGGACAAATGCCTGCGGGGTTTGTGCTTTTTGCATGGCATCCGCTGCAAAATCACCGGTAACCTTCAACCAGATACGCTCTCCCAGCGACTGGATCAACACCGGTTTTGACGCGTAATAACTGTAAAAGGTCGGGCGGGAAACACCGGCTGTTTCACAGATATCGGCGATCTGTGTTGCCTCTAACCCATGCGCTTCAAAAAGCACCATCGCGGCCGCCATGATCTTTTCCCGAAATTCCTGTTTACGCGCCTCGCGCTGCGTCAGGGTTTTCATCAAAAACCCTCATCGACAAGTGGCTGTAACCTGGATAGTGTTTTCATAATCTCCTTTTGTTCAAACTAACGATTGAATTCATAGGCACACAGACTAACCACTGTAGCCAGATTCAGGGAGTCAATCGCTGTATTACCGGTAATCGTATAACGCTCAACCTTCATATCAGTAAATGGTTGTATCTCTATACCCCGCGCTTCATTCCCAAAGACCAGGCAATCGCACTGACGAAAAGCCTTGTCTTTCAGGGTTTTGCCCTGCATGTCCAGACAACCGATTTGCGTGTAACGCGACGCCAGGGTTTCAATGCTTACATCCGTTTCGACCGGCACATGAAATATTGCACCCATACTGGCGCGAACAACCTTGCCATTGAAAGGGTCGACACTGCCGGGGCTTAACAAACATCGAAAGCCTCCAAACCAGGCCAGAGAACGCAGTATGGTTCCAAGGTTGCCCGGGTCCTGAATTTCACTGAGATAAATCGCACGCTGTTTTTCTGATGACTGCTTCAGACCCTGCACAGCAGACACAGGTACTACCGCCAAAATCCCTTGTGGATTGCGGGTTTCAGATAATCTGGCAAACTGCTGTTCGGAGAGCTGTTTTTTCTCAAAACGACTTGGCCAGTGCTGATACTGCTCCGTCACAAAAAGCAGCGTGCCATCGTAGCAAGCATTTCCAGCCGCCGCTTTTTCCAGCTCTTCAATCAGGTGTTCACCCTCTACCAAAAATTGCCCGAATTGCTGACGGTATTTTTTTTGATGCAGTTTTTTAATATCATCCATTTTCATGTTTCGCAAGCCTTCGGTCTCTTCGTCATTCCTGATCCCGTAACATCGCCAACGCCAATGCTTCGGCAACTTTGATGCCGTCAACACCTGCCGACAAAATTCCACCGGCATAACCGGCCCCCTCACCTGCAGGGTACAAACCCCGCGTATTGACGCTTTGCAAACTCACATTGTCACGCGTTATGCGCAAGGGCGATGAGGTGCGCGTTTCTACACCGGTAAGAATCGCATCAAAACGATCAAAACCGTGGATCTGTTTGCCAAAAACAGGCAAGGCTTCACGAATCGCATCAATCGCATAAGCGGGCAAGGATGAGGACAGGTCGCCCAATCTCACACCCGGCTTATAGGAGGGAAGCACTTTTCCCCATTTTTTCGAAGGTCTGCCGGCTATAAAATCCCCCACCAATTGAGCGGGGGCACAATAGTCACCACCACCCAGTTCGAAGGCACGGGATTCCAGCGCCTCCTGTAAAACCACACCCGCCAGCGCGTCACCGGGAAAATCCTGCTCAGGGTTAATTCCCACTACAATCCCGGCGTTGGCATTGCGTTCATTGCGGGAATACTGGCTCATGCCGTTTGTCACCACGCGTCCGGCTTCCGAGGTCGCAGCGACAACAGTGCCACCCGGGCACATACAAAAACTGTAAACAGCCCTGCCATTTTTCGCCTGATAGGTTAACTTGTAATCTGCCGCACCCAGCAAGGCATGCCCGGCATATTTACCCAGACGCGCCTTGTCGATCAGCGATTGCGGATGCTCAATGCGAAAACCGATGGCAAAGGGTTTTGCTTCCATAAACACACCGCACTTATGCAAACTGCGGAAGGTATCGCGGGCACTGTGACCAAGGGCAAGTATCACATATCGACATTGTATCTCGCTGCCATCGGCCAGCCGCACGCCCTCTACACGCTTGTTGTTGCGTATAAAATCCGTCACCCGGCTTTCAAAACGAACCTCTCCTCCCAGGCGGATAATTTCCTCACGCATGGCGGCAACAACACCGGTTAGACGAAAGGTACCGATGTGGGGTTTGTTAATATAAAGAATTTCATCAGGTGCACCGGCTTTGACAAACTCCTGCATCACCTTGCGCCCGTAAAATTTCGGATCTTTTATCTGGCTGTAAAGCTTGCCATCCGAAAACAGCCCGGCACCCCCTTCGCCAAACTGTACATTTGATTCCGCAGTCAGCTCATTGTTGCGCCACAAAGCCCAGGTATCTTTTGTGCGGGCTCTTACTTCCCGACCGCGTTCAAGCACAATCGGCCTGAAGCCCATTTGAGCCAGCGTCAGTGCTGCAAACAAACCACAGGGCCCAAAACCGATAACCAGCGGTCGCTCCGGCAACACATCCGGTGCACTGCCAACGGGATAATAATCCATATCGGGTGACACGCGAATGTGCTGATCCCGCTCAAAACGGCTCAGTACGAATTGCTCATCCCGCAACGCAACATCAAGGATGTACACAAAACGGATTTCCGTATTTTTTTTTCGTGCATCATAACTGCGCTTGAAAACCGTGTAAGACAACAGATCGGCATCGTCAACACCAAGCCGCAGCACAATGGCCTGACGCAAGGCCTGAGGGGGATGATCCAGAGGCAGAGAGAGTTCGTTAATACGAAGCATGGTGATTTCCTGGCCGGTGACTCCGGCAAAGGTGACTGAAAGCAAAGCATCAGAAAGATAGCGCATTGTAACTTCAAAATCAGGAAAAGCGAGTTTTGCACACAGGCTTTCTCTGCTGTGACTTTGCGCGGCTGTGTCAGTCGCGTACAATCGCTTTCAGGGTTTACTCCATTGCCTTGAACACGCACAGCGTGTTGTAAAAAAACCGCCGGGGCATCAACAACAGAAGACATCATGGCCAAATCAAAAAGCAGCAAACGCTGGATGCAGGAACATGTCAACGACCCCTATGTCAAACGCGCCCAGATCGATGGTTATCGCTCACGCGCCAGTTACAAGCTGATTGAAATCAACAACAAGGACAAGCTGATTCGACCGGGTATGCTGGTGATGGATCTCGGTTCGGCACCTGGCGGCTGGTCACAGGTTGCAGGTCCCTGGGTCGGTGACAAGGGCCGGATAATTGCCACCGACATACTGCCCATGGATGCACTCCCCTACACTGATTTTATTCAGGGCGACTTTACCGAAGACGCTGTTTTTGAACAAATCATCACTGCGCTTGACGGCAAGCAGGTCGATGTTGTGCTATCAGATATGGCGCCCAATATTACCGGCATCAGTTCGGCTGACCAGGCCTCCTCGATGTATCTGGTTGAACTCGCACTCGACATGGCCAGACAGGTGCTGAAGCCGCAAGGCAGTTTTGTTACAAAAGTGTTTCATGGCGAAGGCTACGATGCCTTGCTGAAGGATGTGCGAAGCTCGTTTGACAAGGTCGCAGTTCGTAAACCGGATTCCTCGCGCGCCCGTTCCAGCGAAGTCTATATCGTCGCAAAAGGATTCAGGCAAAAAAACTAATACTGAATTATCGGTGCCTTGCCCAGCCATTGGTCATCTTCAAGCATAGCAACCATCGCATGTGCACAGTCGGCAAAACTGATTTTCGACATCCCGCTGTAGGCATTGAAACCCAAGCGATACTTGCCGGTTTTTGCACCGGCTTTCATTTGCAACGGACGAATACCCATCCAGTTAATGTCACGACTCTCATTCAAAAGTGCCAGCTGGTGTTCTTTCTCGGTATGACGGTGGTTGAGAAACACCTCGGAAAACCAGCGCACAAAACGCGCACCAAAAGTCACCACATCCTCTTCGACGATATTACTGCCGCCACCGCACCACACCAGCCTGTTTACATTTTTGTTACGCATCACCTGCAAAATATGTCGCGTGACATCGGTACACAAATCGCGTGGCGAGCTTTTTTCATCCACACCAATCGCAAACAGAACAGCGTCTGTACCATCGGGAATGGCGCGCGCCGCATCGGCAAACAACAATGCATCGCCCTGAATCACATCAACCTTGTTGCGCATGGCCGTCGGCAATTTATCCGGCGTTCTGACCAGCACAGTAAGTTCATGCCCTGCTTCCAGACATTGTTGCAGGCATTCACGGCCAAGGTTTCCCGTAGCACCAAACAGGCTTATTTTCATTTCATTTCTCCAGAAACAGAAACGCAACAACAGGATCATTCACCGGGTAAAACACAAAAAACCGAAAATGCCTGACTTCATACTGCGGAAAATCAAAGTCCTATACAAGAAAAATCAAAGCATATACACTCCAGACAAATACACCGCTCGCTGAAGCACACCTTATGGCTCTGATTGGATCAAGTTTGAATGACTTCCTTTTCTTCGATTACATAACAGAAGGGAATGTCTGGACAGCAACGCCTTACCAGAACTGCTCCTATCGTTGTGTCTATTGCGGTGTCGATTCTCAAGGCAACTCATCGCCCCATGCCGACAAACACAACATCCTCGACCAGCTCGACAAGGAATTCACCCGCATATCACAACTGCCTCACGGCCCTAAACCTGCTTCAACAATCGTTATCGGCGCCTGTACCGACCCCTATCCACCCAGTGAACAACACAACTGCATCACCCGCGAGCTGCTCAGCTTCTTTATCAAGAGAAATATTCGCATCTCGATTCTGACCAAATCAACATTGATTTTACGCGACATGGATTTGCTGAAAAATTATGACAAGGTGGATGTCTGCCTATCCATTTGCGCGCATGATCACAAACTTGTTGAACACCTGGAACCCTATGCCCCACCCATAGAAGAACGCTTT
>JAGRJA010000355.1 GCA_020443005.1 Pseudomonadales bacterium | reverse complement strand
GTTGTGAGCGGGCAGCCTGAACCGTGTTTCTTTCAATGCGGGTTTGTGCCTCGCGGGCGGCATTGAGCTGATAGTAGGCCTGTCGTTTGCCGGCGTTGATACCGCCACCACTGTAGAGGGGTACATTCACCGAAAGGGTAAAAACAGCACCGTGCTGATCGAAATCAAACCCGGGTGACTGGTTGGTATCCTGATCGTTGTATTGCAGTTGGCCTGAAACCGTTGGCATATACATGGAAGCTTTTGATTTGGCGTTGGCTGCGGCTGCCTCCACGGCATAACGGCTTGCAGACAGATCGGGGTTATTGGCCAGCGCCAGCCTGACCCATTCGTCTCGCGGTGTGTCCGGCAAGCTTACCGGGAAGTCATCGACCAGCGGGTTTATACCCTGAATAGCCTGGCCTGTCAGTACTTCAAGTGCTTCAAAGGCAATGCCGATTTCACCCAGGGCATTCACCCGTTTCACTACAGCGCTGTCAAAAGAAGCCTGGGATTCATGGACATCGGTGATGGCGATGAGCCCAACCTCAAAGCGTTGTTTGGTCTGCTCCAACTGACGGCCAATTGCGGCTTCTTCTGCCTTGGCTGTTTCGTAGGCGTCAAGTGCAGCCAGTGCAGCCGTATAGGCTTTGGCAACCCGTACAATCAGGTCCTGCTCACTTTTGCGAAACGAGGCGTCGGCCTGACTCACCAGTTGTTTTCCCTGCTGGTAGGTGTACCAGTTAGAAAGGTTGAACAGGCTTTGCGAAACCGAGATGCTGTATTGTTCAGATTCGGTATCGGTAGCGCTGCTGTTGTAGTCGGAACGGCTGTAATTTGCGCCCAGACTGACCTGGGGGAGCAAGCTGGCCCGACTCAGCGCTTCAGTTTCCCGGTTTGCCAGCCAGCTGTATCGTTCACCTTTTAGCTGGGCATCGTTTTCACTGGCCAGGGCAAAAATTTCACTGACGGTTTCAGCTTGCGTATTCATGCACAACACCGGTGAAACAGCCAGTAACAGAATGGCAGGCAGTCGCAGTTTATGCGTTTTCATGAATGGCACACCTCATTATTGTCGTTGGCTTATGATATGCCAGATTGCAGGGCTTTCTAATCAGTAAAGCGCGCAGTGTATTCCGGCAGGTGTCGTTGCAGGTATTGTTTCAGGGGTCGTTAAAGAATAAAAGCACCAACAGGCTTTCTGCTCTGCTACACTAATCAACACGCCGGGGTGCATGTACACATCTTCTGTTTTGATGATGTTGTCAGGCTGAGAAAAACCCGAAGACCTGATCCAGTTAGTACTGGCGGAGGGAGCGTCCTTTCATCGGGCAAACAATATCCTTGCCCAGCCTGGATGCAAAATTTTCGCTTTGCGGTTCGCCAGTTCCGGTAAAAAGTTTCAGCCTTCGTGCTGAGTGCTGTTGAATATTGAATTAAAGCTGATTTGAAGGCAGAGCAGGTAGCGTTGTGTCATTTTCCAGAATACCCATGGTATTGAGTATTGCCGGTTCAGACCCCTCCGGGGGTGCAGGTATTCAGGCTGATCTCAAGACACTTGCTGCTTTTGGCGTTTATACGGCGACCGTCATTACCGCGATTACTGTGCAAAATTCCTGTGGTGTGCACAGGGTCGTGGCACTGGATGCGGGCCTGGTGGTAGAGCAGGCAAGGGCCATTTTGTCTGATTATCCGGTAGCGGCCATCAAACTCGGTATGTTGGCGACGGCAGAAATTGTAGAGGCACTCTCGCTATTGCTTGGCGAGTACCCGCAGATACCGGTCATTGTCGATCCGGTGCTTTGTTCGAGCAGTGGTGCAGCCCTGCTGGATCAACAGGCATTGGCTGTTTTCCGTGAAGCCCTGTTGCCGCGTACAAGCTTGCTTACCCCGAATGTGAGCGAGCTGTTGATGCTTGCCAAGCCCGAAAATCTGGTTGTTGATCGGGTTCAACAATCACATGGGCCTGAAGCGGAACTTTGTAAGGATTGGCAACAAGCCGGGGTTTTGACGAGTGTTTTTCTGGAGGAACAGGCATCCCGTTTATTGCAGAGGGGCTGCAATGCCGTGTTGGTAACCGGCGGAGAAACGGATGCAGAATGCTGTGTCGATTACCTCTTTCAGGAGGGCGGGGCCCAGCAGTTTACAGCTGTTCGGGTGAAGACGCCGCATACACACGGTACGGGTTGCACGCTGGCTTCTGCGATAACCGCGTGTCTGGTTTTGGGCGATGCACTGCCTGAAGCGATCAGCAAGGCGAAGCAGTTTCTGGGTGGGGCATTGCTGGCTGCAGAACAGTTGCCAAAGGGGGCCGGGCGCAACGGTTTGCATCATTTTTTTGGCGCTGCGGCTTTGCAGCAAAATGTGTCCGTGAAAGACTAGCCGGGCGTTATCAATTTTCAGTCAACAAACTATCAGGCAGGACAGGATGGAAAAGAACCTAAAAGCAGTCAATTTATCAGGCAGAACCATCAGTGAGGAAATGGCAGTACCTCTCACGGGTTCACGCAAGGTCTTTGTGGAGGGCAGCCGTGCCGACATCCGCGTGCCGATGCGGGAGATATCCCTGTCTGACACGATCACCAGCAGTGGTGTAGAACAGAATGCGCCGGTGCGGGTTTATGACACCTCCGGGCCCTATACCGACCCGGATATTATGGTTGATCTTGATAAAGGCTTGCCGGCATTAAGGGAGCGGTGGATTCTGGAACGCGCCAACACTGAAGCGCTCGCTCAAAGCAGTTCTGTTTTTGCCAACCAGCGTTTGGCCGACCGCAACCTTGATAGCCTGCGTTTTCAGCACTTGCGCAGGCCGCGGCGGGCTTTGGCGGGGCAGAATGTGACCCAGATGCACTCTGCGAGAAAGGGCATCATTACACCTGAAATGGAGTTTATCGCCATTCGTGAAAACATGAGCCGTGCCGCCATGGCAGAAGCCGGTGAATTATTATCACAGCAACATGCCGGGCACAGCTTTGGCGCCTCGGTTCCATCTGTGATCACACCTGAGTTTGTGCGTGATGAGGTGGCGAGGGGGCGTGCAGTCATTCCTGCCAATATCAACCACCCTGAAATTGAGCCGATGATTATCGGGCGCAATTTTCTGGTCAAGATCAACAGTAATATTGGCAACTCGGCCCTGGGTTCTTCTATTGAGGAAGAAGTGGAAAAAATGGTCTGGTCGACGCGTTGGGGTGCGGATACCGTGATGGATCTTTCTACCGGCGCCAATATTCATGAAACCCGCGAGTGGATTATTCGCAACTCGTCTGTTCCGATTGGCACCGTACCTATTTATCAGGCACTTGAAAAAGTGGGCGGTATTGCCGAAGACCTGAGCTGGGAAATGTTCCGTGACACCTTGATCGAGCAGGCCGAGCAAGGCGTTGATTATTTTACGATTCATGCCGGCGTGTTGCTGCGTTATGTGCCGATGACCGCAAAACGGATGACAGGCATCGTGTCGCGTGGTGGTTCGATTATGGCCAAGTGGTGTTTGGCGCATCACAAGGAAAGCTTTCTGTATACGCATTTTGAAGACATCTGTGAAATCATGAAAGCCTACGATGTGACCTTCTCGCTGGGCGACGGTTTGCGGCCGGGCTCGATTGCCGATGCCAATGACGAAGCGCAATTTGC
>JAGRJA010000354.1 GCA_020443005.1 Pseudomonadales bacterium | reverse complement strand
TCGATCCAGTAACGAAACGGGTGATAGGCCTGTCTTCTGCAACACCGTAGCCAGCTGTGCCCGATGGTTAAGGTTCTTGCGGAACATGATTTGTCGGCAGCCCGCGAGTGAATAAAACCAGTCCTCTCTGAGCAGGGGGTGGGCCGGGTCTGTTCTCACCGCCTCCAAAACTTCCGCCCGCATTTGCCGGACCATATCCGCCGTGGGAATGCGATCAATCTTTTGTAACTCGGCAATGACATCCGCCACGCCAGGATCAAATTCCCGGAAACCGATTCTGATCAGGCCGGCTTTATCTAAAAGGGATTTCGCCGACAGGATAATCGCCACATCATCGCAATGTGCGTCATGAATTTCGATGACATCGAAGTAGCAACCCAATTCGGGTATTTCGTTGGCTTGTTTGAACAGGTTGAATTCGATATTGGTCAACCCGAACTCTTTGGCCTGAAAACGGGCGTATGCCACATTCTCTTCACTTTGATCCAGTGCAATGATGTGCATGTTATCGAAAGAGCGAGCCAGCCGGATGGCCCTTTCACCGGATTCGCACCCAATGATCAACATGCAGGTCGCTTGATGCCAGAGCGAAGGAGGGACATTGCTTTCCCCGACCTCAGCCGACAGCGCCCGGGCGTAAGACGTGGGTGTGTTGTAGGGGATTTGTTGCCACATGGGGTAAGCGCTGAACGCGTAGGGCGAATCAAATCCCCGACTCAGGGCTTCATCATTTTGAGGCAGGGCAAATCGTAAGGCGTGCAAATCGGATTTTTGATACAAATTCCGTTCAAAAAGTGCCTGCATACCCAGTGGCCAGTCAGACAGCTCGTGACCAAGTAATTTAAAACTGTAATTCGTGTTGTACAGCTGCTTGTACATGCTGATGATGATCAGCGCACCCACCACATCCACCGGGCTCCAGTTGCCATTCAGTGCTTCCCGGACGCAGTGTTCCAGGTCGGTAATGAAGTGATGTTCATCGGGTGTGACATTCAGTACGTAATCCGAATGAACTCCCATCAACCCGATAGCCAGAGCCAGATTCTGAAGGCCATCGCGAAGCTCCCCGCTTTGGCTCACTTCGATCAAAATGTGCTGTCGCAGCAGACCGGTCAGCTCTTCTACGTAAATGTCCCGAACACAACCTGTGGCCAAGACGCTGATCAGTAGTTGGTCATCCGCCAATTGATCAATGTCCAGAGCGGCCTCTTCGTTAGTCAGGTCGTACTTGAATCTCAGCAAGGAGCATGCAAGTTGGCTCAGTTTCTGGTGCTGGAAATCGTCAAGGGCGAACAATGCAAGCAGATCAGATTCCAGGTCGGTGTCGTACCGGTCAGCGGACAGAAATGTGCAGCATTCCGCCAGGGTGCTGAGTGCCGCTTGATTCAACGCGCCCTTATGCAAAAGTGATCGGTAACGCAAGAAGGCAGCCAGATAATCATTGCGCAAAAAGTAGGACAGAGCAATGGAGGAAAATGCCTGTACACTGCCGGTATCGCAGACTAACGCCTGGTTGAAGTAAATCTCAGCCTGATCAAATTGGCCCTGTAACAGGGAAACGTATCCACGGTTACACCAGAAGCTGGCCTTTTCCGGGCTCAGGCGAATAGCATTCTCAATGAGTTCGCGCGCAGCTTGAAGGCGCCCCTCATCCATAGCAATTCGGCCTTTCAGGTTGATGGCGTCAGAGGATTCCGGCAAGCGACTGAGCACCGCATCCACCAGAATGGTTGCCTTTTCTCGGGCTTGCAAGCGCTTCAGTTTGTCGATCCCGGCATGGTTCGACAGGTGGTACCAGCGATTGGCATCGACCAAATCGCAGGCCGTTTTTGCGTCAAGCTCCTGGGAAGGAGTGAAATCCTCATATACTTCAAGCGCCTGTAATGCTTGCATGGCCCTAACTCCTGAAAATGTTCGGTCAATTAGTCTGTGTTCTTTTCTGCCATTAGCCTTGCAACAGCTGCAGTACCTGTTGCGGCTGTCCATTGGCCTGAGCGAGTATGGACAAACCGGCCTGTTGCAATACCTGGGATCTGGACAGTTCGGCCGTTTCTGCCGCGAAGTCCGCGTCTTTAATTCGCGAGTTGGCGGCGGATAAGTTTTCCGTTGCGATCGCCTGATTCGAAATGGTCGACTCGAACCGGTTCTGGATCGCACCGAGGTTGGCTCGTTGCAGGTTGATCAGGTTCAGCGCGTTGTCCACCGAGTCCAAAGCGAGCAGCGCTCCATCCACGGTGGAGATGTCTATGTCCTCCACCAATTGGCCTCGTTTATTCGCGCCATAGGTGCCGACCTCAAATCCGGCTCGCTCAATGTTCCCGGTGATGGTATCCAGTTCGATCTGCCCCGCAGACTGAAGCGTAATGCTGCTCTGCGTGGTGTCGGGATACACAATACCGGTTTGACCAATCCCCGCGAGGGAAAGCGTACCCTGCAGATTGCTGAGCGTCAGGTTGCGTCCGTCATCAGCAATCAGGCGGTACGTGTCACCCAGCGCTTCCGCTCTTACCCCGGTCTGACCAGACTTGTTGTTGACCGCGGAAATAATGGCATTTTGTTTGTCTGCCACCGTATCCGCCGCACTGTAGGAAATATTGATGGTCACGTTGTTGATATCAAAGCTACCGGACTGCGCTAAACCGGTCGCGATGGTGCCTGCGTTAAGGATGGTCGAGTTGACAATTGCCCGCACGCCGGTCTGTTCGGCAATCTTGTTGATGGCCTCTGCTTTGGCAATCGCACTTGTGTCGCGTCCGGTACTGGACGCCGTGTCATAAGATTGCAGGGTGGGGCCAACCGGTACGCCGTTGATCACCAGATCACCCGTGACCAGTGCTGCATTGGCGACCTCCTGACCAATAGCACCACTGTTGCTGCCACTGAATTTGCCTACGGCTAGGCCGGCGTTGGCGATATTACCAGTGGTAGTATCCAGTTGTACGGGTGAGCCATCCGACGACACCAAGGTGTAGCTGCCCGCATAGGTGGTTTGTGTCGCAATCCCGGCATTGGTCAGGGTAACACTGCCATCAGCGATGACGATGTTTCTTCCGTCAGCCGCGCTCAAGGAGATACCCGTATCAGAGTTTCCGTTGAATGAGGCGATAACGCCGGTCTGGCCGGATCGCTCATTGATGACGTTAACAATATTATTCAAGTTGGCTTCGTCGGTCAGTGCCGCATCCGCCCCGATATTAATGGTGACCGCGTTTATGATGATCGTGCCGCTGGCTGCTGCCGCGTTGAACGTGGATGAACCGCTGACCGTGGTATTGTTAATCACCGCTTCTACGCCGGTCTGTTCAGATACCGCGTTAATGGCGGCAGCCTTGGCGATGGCCGACTTTTCCTGCTCGAAACTGGAGAAGGCGTCATCGACACCGCTGGATGCGCCGACGGCAATACCATTGATGACCAGGTCGCCTGCCGCTAATTGTGCAACGGTTTGCGTTGGGCCGCCCTGTTGATCTGAGCTGATCCCGTCTGTATTCGCTGCGCCCAGCTGATCCACGGTGGCACCATCGATGCCAAACGTCACGCTTTCACCCTCGTTGGCCCCAATCTGAAAGGTCACATCCGAGAACGTGCCATCCAGTAGTTTGGTGCCGTTGAAGTTGGTTTGGTCCGAAATTCGCTTGATTTCCGATTTGAGCTGCTGCACTTCCTGATTAAGTGCCTGCCGGTCAATGTCACTGTTAGTCGCGTTGGCGGACTGCAATGCCAGGTCACGAATACGAAGCAGCCCTTCGGTCATCGCTCCGAGTGCGCCTTCCGCTGTTTGCGCAAGAGATACACCGTCACCGGCGTTTCGTATTGCAACGGTAAGGCCGCGTACCTGGGAGGTGAAGCGGGTTGAAATGGCCAGGCCGGCGGCGTCGTCTTTCGCACTGTTGATGCGAAGACCAGAGGAAAGTCTCTGCAACGCGGTCTGGTTGGCAGCCTGGGAAGTATCCAGGTTTCTCTGCGCATTGATTGACGCGATGTTGGTGTTAATTATTTGAGGCATAACATTTCCCCTTGGTTTTACCGCCGTTTAATCAACTGGCGAACAAATAAAAATTTGTATGCGGCAAGCACATTTGCCCTTGTCTCCTGATAAGCGAAAGATGTGCCAAAACCATAAAATTTGAATTTAAAGTTTAAAAAACACATCTAAAACATTGGGATAGAATGAGGGTGATGATTTGTTTCTTACTGAGTCTGGTAGGCAGGAAAACGAAAAATTGGCGGGAGGCAGGGGATTGCCTCTGGTAAATTGGCTAAAGAGTCATCAAATTGCCGCAGGTAACGGGGGTGAATGAGGGAAAACTGATGATTGAATCAGTCTATATATAGCCTATAATTGGACTGCTTATGCCTTAATCCTATGGAAATGCCATGCGAATAGAAACCATCAGTTATCTAAAGCAAAATGCCGCCAAGTTGGAGCTGGAGGAGCCCATTGTCATCACGCAGAGTGGAAAACCCGTTTATCGGATTGAATCCGAACAACAGGCGCAGCGTAAAGATGAGGCGATTTCACTTCTCAAATTAATGAATCTGGCTGAACGGGACATCCGCTCCGGCAACACACTGTCCCCAGCGGAAGCAAAAGAAGCGCTAAAACAACGACGATTAAGAGGAATGGCTGATCTTGGCAAAAATTGAGATCACCCGTGTCGGTTTTGAAACCCTCTTAATCCTTGAGCGATATATGGCCGAGTTTATCTCGAATCCAGAGGAGCTCAGCGAGCAACTTATTGATATCGCGGTAGACAAGCTTGCCAAGAATCCGCAAATCTGCCCGATTTGCCCAGAGCTCGAACTGATTGGTGTGACCGATTACTTGCAGCTCACGATCGATAATCAGTACAAGGTGCTGTACCGCTTCGATGAACAAAAGAATACGGTTTTCATCACTGCGTTCATGAGAGCGAAGCAAAGCGCTGAGAAACTATTAGTGCAATACGCCCTTTTAAGCTAAGTTCATGTAAACGTGTTTCTCATTGCGATTCCATAGCGGGTTCGTTTTTTACGCATTCCGAAAGGGATGTGTCTCACCACAAGAAACAATAAACAGGATTGACTGAATGCGCGTAACAGTATTTGGGGTAGGGTATGTCGGCCTGGTGCAAGGTGCTGTGCTGGCGAATGTAGGGCATGATGTGATCTGTGTGGATGTCGACCAGAACAAGATCCAGAACCTGGAGCAGGGGATTATCCCCATATTTGAACCCGGGCTGGAGTCATTAATCAAGGATAATCATTCCGATGGCCGGTTAGTGTTTACAACGGACTTCCAGAAAGGTATTCAACACGGGCAATTGCTCCTGATTGCGGTAGGAACCCCACCGGATGAAAACGGCTCTGCGGATTTAAAATACGTTCTTAACGTGGCAGAAACCATTGGTTCTGAGATGACGGGTTATAAAGTCATTATCAACAAATCCACTGTACCTGTTGGCACGGCAGACAAGGTGAAGGCGAAAATCTCGGAAGTCCTTGCCTCAAGGAACGAGCATATTGAGTTTGATGTGGTCTCCAATCCCGAGTTTTTGAAAGAGGGGGCTGCTGTAAACGATTGTATGCGCCCGGATC
>JAGRJA010000030.1 GCA_020443005.1 Pseudomonadales bacterium | reverse complement strand
GCTTGAAAAATATTCCCGGCTCAATGTAAGAATATGTCGACCGATAAATCTCAATGAGAAAGATCGCATGAGAGTTGTTGAATTTGTCTTGCAACGACTCGGTAATCATTACGACCTGAAAAATGTCTTTGACTTGATGCGCTACCTGCTGCCAACACCACCGGTGCCGGAGCGTTTCCGTCGTAAACTGATTGCCTTTGGTAGTGGTGACCCAACCAGGGCTATTTGTTCCACCCTGATTGCACAGGCTTTCCAGTCAATCCGCTACCCGATCATGCCGCGTTGTGCGCCCGAGTCCAGTCAAACGACGGGTGACGATATCATGACCTGCTCGCTGGAAACGATACATTACAGCCATTTTGTGCCTCGTGACTTTGATCTTTCGCCCTATTTTGAAGTGGTGAAGTTTCTGTCGCAGCAGGAATTTGACTACACGCGACTGGTGTGGGTAGATACTTTTGAAAACAGGTAATAAACCGTGATTTTTGGCACAGCGTAATGCTTGATCGATTACGCTGTTTTGTAAGATAAAACAGCAATGGAATGTTGTTCGGGGGGGAGTGATGTCAACAATTTCATTGGTCCATCGTCATTCGATGGGTGAGGGTGCCTTGCGCATTGTTCTTGATAAACTGGCAAGTGATCTTGAAAAGCGTTTTCAATTGAGCAGCCACTGGGAGGACGATGCCTGTTTGCGCTTCAAACGCAAGGGTGCCGATGGCTGTATTCGTTTGTGTGAAGGTGAAATTCACCTCGACATGAAACTGGGTCTATTGCTGAAGGCTTTTAGTCATCGTATCGAAAGCGATATGAAGGAATACATGCAGGCACACATTCTTTAGAATATTGCGCTTTTATTGTCCCGTAAAGCCATGCCCTGAAGGCTGTATGGTGCCGGAGCGATGCCTTGTTCAGTGTTTTGGGGTTTGCTGCCAAACGATGATATTGCACAGTGAATGTCGCACGGAGGTGTTTGAGAAATGAAATCGTTTTTTCGCGCCCTTAAACCGTTCAATACCTTTTTGTTTTATCTTGCCTTGCTGATACTGGTTTTCAGTTTTTTCAATCGAAACATTTTTGTCAAACCCGAGTCACTTGCTGTTGGCCTGTATGATGAGCCCTGGCAAGCGACCACCTCGAAACAGCCTTTCAGGGTGGAGCAGGGTGGGCAGGAATATCTGGTAGAGCCCTTGTATGACTACCAGCTTACCGGCATTGTTGTTTCCTACCGTCTGCATAATCCAAAGTACAGTTTTATGCACAAGGCGGGTAACGATCATCTTAATGTTGCCGATGTTTGTGTAGTATGGAAAAACAACGCACTGGCTTTGAATTTGAATCAGTTTGACTTCTGGAACGGTGAGTTTACCTGCAATATACAAACTGACAGTCGCGAAGCCTGGAATGCGTTCAATATGAATGAGCTTTCCAATAATCACTTGCTGACAGATGACCCGCTGATTCGACAGGAAATCGAAAAACTCAACATTGGTGACCAGATACAGCTGAGTGGCTGGCTCTCGCATTACAGCACACCGGAAGGCTATCGTCGCGGTACCAGCACTACGCGTACCGATAGCGGCAACGGTGCCTGTGAAACCATTTTTCTGAAACATTTTTCCGTGATTCAGCCGATGTTTAATGTCTGGCGTTTTTTGTTGCCATGGAGCGGCCTTATGGTATTGCTGACATCTGTTTTTTACATGACGGGTGTGGTTAAGCATTATTATTAGCCCGGATATCGGGCAGGCGTCCTGACCGCACTTGTTCAGATCACAAGCATTGTAGGGGCAGGAACGAACGGCGTATTATCAGTTTTTTCGAGTGCCGTTGCTTGTCACTTTTTAATAAATACAGGTCTATAAAGCAGTAGGGGCAGCAATGTTAACCCCTGTTGTTTCCGTTTTGAATTGGTCTGCCAGAGAAAACGACAACTTGCATGCGTTTCAGTGCAAAACTGCCGTCCCCCCTGGAGTTCCTTGTCCACAAGGAGTTGTGGTAAATCGGGATATCAGGTTGACAGTGCATCAGCCTGTCTGATGATGAAATCTGTCTGGCTGATTTTCTTGCGATCTGCCTTTCTGATTTGACGAATTAATGTTTGCCTGCTTCGTTGCAAACAGCTGCTAATGGCCAGGTACATATCGTCCGATGTCTCCTGAAGCAGTATTGGATGCATGCCAATCACTTTTATCAAGATTTTACATCTCATGTCTTCTCCGCCTTTCGGCCCGTTAATATCCAGCAAGGTGACATTTATTTCGGTGATTTTTTGCCGGTAACGACCAAGCGACAGTGCAAGCTTTTCTCGCGTATATTTTTCAAGACTCTCGGTAAGCTTGAATCCTGGGGATTGTATGGTGACTTTCATCATGTTCTCCTCTGTCTTTGAGTTGTCAAGTTACAGATTTATTGCTATCAGTTAAAATCGTTTATAATTGATAAATGATTCGATTTTTACGAACTATATAAAATTTCATTGTTGGGCTTGAGTATGAGGCGCACTATTAATTACAAACATTTATACTATTTTTATGAAACGGCAAAGGACTGCAGTATCACTCAGGCGAGCAAACGCATTCACATAACACCACAAACGATAAGTGGTCAGATATCCTTGCTGGAAGAGCAGCTCGATACCCGGTTGTTCATCAAGAAGGGAAGATCTCTTCGTTTAACCAGTGCCGGGAGTATTGCTTTTGACTATGCCAAAGATATTTTTGAGCTTGGTTATGATTTGCTGGATATCCTCGACGGGCAAAAAAAAGTGGAAAGTATCGATTTTGCTGTCGGTATTGTCAGTACATTGCCGAAAACATCTGTGTATAAAATTATCGAGCCGGCTCTCAATCTGGAGCATGATGTGAACCTTGTTTGCCAGGAAGGTTCTTTCAAGCCCTTGCTGGCAAAACTGGCGGCTCATGATATTGATATGGTACTCAGTGAAACACCTTTTACCGGCAATATGAATATCAAGGTTTACAATCACTTTCTTGGGGAAAGCGGCATATCCTTTTTTGCTGCAAAAAAAATCGCCAGAAATCTCAAGAAAGATTTTCCATACTCACTGAATGGCACCAATCTATTACTGCCTTCCGAGCAATTTCTTATACGCCAGAATATTCAGGCATGGTTGATGAGAAATGCCATTTCTCCTGTTCTTAAAGCCCAGTTTGATGACAGTGCACTGATTAAATCATTTGGTTCTTCAGGGTACGGTGTTTTTTTTGCTCCCAGTATTATTCAGGATGAAGTGTGCCGAAGTTTCAACGTTTCGGTGATAGGAGAGATTCAGGAAGTCAAACAGAGTTTTTATGCGATCTCCCAGGAAAGAAAGATCAGGCACCCTGCGATTGAGGCAATTTGCAGCTCCGCAAGATCGAGTATTTTTTCCTGAGTTTGCTCACGGATTTCTGGTGATGAGTCAGGTTTGAGGTTTCTCTGTTTCAATTGAATATGGCAAACTTGCAACTGTTGCCGGTTTGTTTTCAATTGTTAATGTTGGTGTGGTCTTTTCCAGTACGCTACTGTTGAGTACGGCTAATACTTCGTAACTGTCGTTATTGCTGAAAGCTGCCTGCACAACTTCGCCTGCCGTTTTTTCTTCCTGAATCACAGGTGTGCCCGGTGTGGGCAAGGCGTTGCCTTCAACTTTCAATCGGTACATGGCGCGTTTGAGTTGACCGCGATATTGTGTGCGTGCAACGATTTCCTGGCCGGTATAACAACCCTTGCGAAAGTTGATGGCGCCAATGGCTTGCAGGTTCAGCATTTGTGGAATCCACTCTTCAATAGTCTGTTCGCTGACTTCACCGATGCCGGCGCGAATGTTGTGAAGTTGCCAGAACTCCTCTCCGGTAAGTTTGGCCTGTTTTGTAAGTTGTTCCCACCTGTTTTGCAGGGCCGTGTTTGTCAGCCAGCATTCGTAGCGACGGTCTTCTTCGATACACAGGAGGGAAAAGTCCTCGCCGTGCGTAGTGTGACCAGCGCCTTGCGGAGCGGCGCCAAAAACATCCTGTAAATGCCGCCTTGCTCGGTCACCACTGATGCCGAGAATGGTGTATTGGTCGCTGATGTTCGTGATTGTGCATTTAAAAAACGGGCTGTATTTGCCCAGCGTATTTTTTGTGGCCTCAACACACGCTGATGACATGCGCAGCATAAAGTGTTCAGATGCAGGCGACGCTAGACGGAAATTGCAGATCATTCGCCCTTTCGGTGTGCAATAGGCACCGAGTGTACTTTGCCCGGTTTCGAGTTTCAGAACATCACAGGTCAGCTGTCCTTGCAGGCATTTGCTACTCTGGCCGTCTCTCACCTCCAGTAAACCCTGGGAATCGAGTACGCTGATGACGAGCTCATTTTCGAGTGCGTTGTAGTCAGCCCCACTTTCACCAAAGTGACAGCGTCCGTTTTCCAAGGTAGCACCGTGTTGTTGCAGAAAGTCTTTCACGCTATTTATCCTGGTTGGCAAAAAGGCACATTATAACTTGGTTTTTCCGTTATAATCGTCGCTGAAAAGAGTGGGGTTTTTCATGAGTGAAGCGTATAACCTGAACAGATTGTACTGGCATAGCCGTCGCGGCATGCTGGAGCTTGATCTGATTTTGATGCCTTTTGTTCAGAAACATTTTCCGCAACTGGATGAGGCAGACAAGGATCGTTATGTGCAGTTGCTGGCCAGTGAGGATCAGGATCTGTTTGCCTGGTTTCTCGGGCATAAAAAACCGGATGACCCTGAGTTGCAAAAAATTATTGACATTATTCTTGAGAAGCATGGACCGCTTGCCCAAAACGCCCCTTAGATTATCCCGTTATCTGCAGTTTGGTATTCTGTTTGTCGCAGTGCTTGCGTTAACTGCCCTTTATATCTGCGGGCTTGATTCGTACTATAAACTGCTTTTGACACTGCTGTTATTGTCGGTGGTATTTTTTGAGAGACCGCTTGCCCGTATGAGGGCGATCAACGCTATCAGTTTTGAGCCGGGTGGCAAGGGCTGGTTGTTATGGGTT
>JAGRJA010000353.1 GCA_020443005.1 Pseudomonadales bacterium | reverse complement strand
TGAAGACAAGCCTGAAGTGGAGCGACGAAAAGAAGAGCGGCGAGTGCGGGCAGAATGGGAAGAAAGCTGTCAGGATTTTTGAGCGGGCATAAGAGGTAGCAATATTGCATCCCGGAAAGTTTCTGGTAGTATTCACGACCCGTTTAATTGAGGTATGGTGCCGGGCAACAAGACCCGGTGGCGATGCCGTAAAGAGAGAGCACCTATGAAAGCCGATATTCATCCTAATTATGCAGAGATTTCTGCTACCTGCAGTTGTGGCAATGTGATCAAGACAAGATCAACCCTTTGTGAAGATATTTCAATTGATGTCTGCTCGGCTTGTCATCCCTTTTATACGGGCAAACAGAAAGTCATGGATACCGGTGGCCGAATAGACAAATTCAACAAGCGTTTTGCCGGTCGCAGTTTGAGTGGCAAAAAATAGGGGCATTTTCCCTCTTTTCGATAGCGGAGTGTTTTTTTGCGTCATTTGACTGGCAAGCTCCGTTTCAACCTTCCCGATTGTTTTTGTGGCTCAGGCAGTCTTTATGAGTGAAGCTTTTAAAAAAGCGGCGTTGGATTACCATGCGCTTCCTTATCCGGGCAAGCTGGAAGTTGCTTTAACTACTCCTGCAGAAACCCAGAAAGACTTGTCGCTGGCCTACAGCCCTGGTGTGGCAGAACCCGTGAGGGCAATCGCAATTGATCCTGAGGATGCCTATCGATACACGGCTAAAGGCAATCTGGTTGCTGTGATTTCCAACGGTACTGCTATTCTGGGGCTTGGTAATCTTGGCTCTTTGGCGAGCAAGCCTGTTATGGAAGGCAAGTGTCTTCTGTTCAAGCGTTTTGCAGGTATTGATGCCATCGATATAGAGGTTGATACCCGCGATGCCGATCGCTTTGTAGATACGGTCGAATGTATAGCCAACACTTTTGGTGGTATAAATCTGGAGGATATTCGTGCACCAGAGTGTTTCGAAATAGAGAGGCGGTTGATCGAGCGCTGCCAAATACCGGTTTTTCATGATGATCAGCACGGTACAGCAATTGTCACTCTGGCGGGCATGCTCAACGCACTTGAAATTCAGGGCAAAAAGCTTGAGGAAGTAAAGATTGTCTGTCTTGGTGCCGGTGCAGCAGCTATAGCCTGTTGTCGGTTGCTGGTAACAGCCGGGGCCAGAAAGCCCAATATTCTAATGCTAGATAGTCGCGGTGTTATCCATGAGGGAAGGGCGAATCTCAACACCTATAAGTCCGAGTTTTTACACCATGGTGATGCAAGAACGCTTGATGATGCGATTGAAGGGGCGGATGTTTTTCTGGGCTTGTCTGGCGCCAATCTGCTTTCGACAAATCAGTTGATGCGTATGGCAGAAAAACCGGTTGTGTTTGCTTGCTCCAATCCGGATCCGGAAATTTCTCCTGATCTTGCAATACAGGCTAGAAAAGATCTGATCATGGCAACTGGCCGTTCCGATTACCCCAATCAGGTCAATAATGTGCTGGGCTTCCCCTTTATTTTCAGGGGGGCGCTGGATGTCAGGGCGACAACAATTAATGAGGAAATGAAGCTGGCTGCAGCCTTTGCGTTAAGAGATCTCGCCAAGGAGGCTGTGACCGATCAGGTGAAACAAAGCTATCAACAGGAAGACCTTGCTTTTGGGGTGAATTACATTATTCCCAAGCCGACAGATGATCGTCTGTTATCAGTCATATCTGCTGCGGTGGCTCGTGCAGCTGTCGACAGTGGCGTTGCGCTACTTCCGTACCCTGAAAATTACAGGCCGGCCAGACGAACTTGATTGGCTAAAACAGTTCGGTTGGCAGTTTTTCCGAGGATGTATTTTCGGTATGTATGTTGTCTTCCGGGAGCGCTTCCGGCGCATACTCCTCCCTGAATATCTCAAAAATGTTATCGCGATCCGTTGTGCTACTTCGTTTACCGGTTTTCGCATTTATCCGGACTGTAACAATGCCTTCGGGTTGTGGGCGAATGTGCTCTGGCTTGTCTTTTAATGCGACAGACATGAAGTCTATCCATATTGGCAGGGCTGCCGACCCGCCATACTCTCTTTTGCCAAGGTTCAGGTTTTGGTCGAATCCAAGCCATGTTGTTACAACGAGGTCTGGGGTATAACCGGAGAACCATGCATCGGTCGGTCCGTTCGTGGTGCCGGTTTTTCCGGCGATGTCGTGCCGGCCCAATACCCTTGCCTTCCTTGCAGTGCCTTTCTGGATAACATCTTTAAGGATGCTGTCCATAATATAGGCGACTCTTTTTTCAATGATCCGGGGTGCAATACGCTGCGTCTCTGCGAATGACAGGGCTGAGGTCGCATTGTCGTCGCTTTCTTCGCATTCTGTACAAACAGTCAAAGGGGTTTGTTTGTAAACTGTTTCATTTAAGTGGTTTCTGATTTCAGAAACAAGGTAGGGTTCTACACGATACCCACCGTTAGCAAAGCTTGCATAACCGGTAGCAATTTTGATGGGTGCTACTGCGTGACTTCCCAGAGCGAGGGAGAGATCGTTTGGTAATGCTTCCCTGAGAAAGCCGAAGCGTTCAATGCCATCGATTGCATTGTCGACGCCAAGTGCCTTGAGTAATCGGATAGAAACCAGATTGCGGGATTGATACAGAGCCTCTCTTAATCGTGTCGGGCCGTAGAATTTCCCGCTGGAGTTTTCAGGGCGCCAACTGCTTTCCAGTTTATCGTCATTAAAGACAATGGGGGCGTCATTGATTAGACTGGATGCCGTGTAGCCATGATCCAGGGCTGTGGTATAGATAAAAGGCTTGAAGTTGGAGCCCGGTTGCCTTGTAGCCTGAGTGACGCGATTATACTTGCTGAAGTAAAAGTCAAAGCCGCCAACCACAGCAATGATTGCGCCGTTGTCAGGGTTGAGGGCGATGAGTGCAGCCTGGTTTTTTGGGATTTGCGTTATCTGCCAGCCCCGATCTTCGGTGAATGACAAGCGAACCAGATTGCCTTTTTGAAGGGTTTGGTCGGGTGTTTCGGGCGTTCTTCCCAGTGTGTTCTCATTGATGTAAGGGCGTAAGTGGCTTTTTTGCTTGTTCCAGTCGAGGGTGATCAGTTCGCCGTCCCGGGTCAGCAATGCGATGGATGTCGGTGCAGTCTCGACGACGATGGCTGGTTGCAGGCCTGCCACAACGCTTTCATTTTGCAGTTGCTTTGAGATTTCCTCAATTGAGGTGTTGTCAATTTCCCAAAGGTCTTCTGCACCCCTGAATCCATGCCTTTGGTCGTAATCGATCACCCCCTTCAAAACTGCAGCTTGGGCGGCTTCCTGTAAAGCGCTGTCAATCGTGGTTACGATGGAGTAGCCATCGGTATAAGCATTTGCGCCAAATTTTTCAACGGCTTTTTGTCTTGCCATTTCTGCAACATAAGGCGCAGAAATATCAACGGTGGGCCCGTGGTAGACAGCGGTAATCGGTTGTTCTTTTGCCTTCTGATACTCTTCTGCGGTAATAAAACCGAGCTTGTTCATCCTTTCAAGTATCCAGTTGCGCCGCAGGAGAGCTCTGTCCGGATTAACCAGCGGGTTGTAGGTAGAGGGGGCTTTGGGTAACCCGGCAATCATGGCGAGTTGGGCCAGGTTAAGCTCGTTAATGCTTTTGCCGTAATAAACCTGTGCTGCCGCTTCAATGCCGTAAGCACGGTTGCCAAGAAATATCTTGTTTACATACAGTTCGAGTATTTCATTTTTGGTGAGCTGTCTTTCGATTTGAAGCGATAAAAGTATTTCGTTGAATTTTCTGGAAAAAGTTTGTCTGTGCGTCAGAAAATAATTTCGCGCTACCTGCATGGTTATTGTGCTGCCACCGGATTGTATCCTGCCGGTTTTGAGTAGTTGTCCCATGGCTCTGACCAGACTGGTGATGTCTATTCCACCGTGTTGATAAAATCGGTCATCTTCGGCGGCCAATATGGCCTTTGTGAATGAGGCAGGTATCTCGCTGTAGGTGATGGGGCTTCGCCTCTTCTCGCCATATTCGCCAATGAGCTTCATATCGCTTGAGAATATGCGCAAAGGGGTTTGTAACTGAATTTCTTTGAGGGAATTGATGTCCGGTAATTGGGGGGAGAGGTAGAGATAAAAACATGAACAAAGTAGCAAAAATGACAAAAAGGCAGCGGAAATCAGGGTGAGGAAAGAGGTGAAAATAGTTTTTTTTGTGGGCATATTTTTCTTTAAAAACAGATAATTAGATTTGAGTGAGTCGATATGTCACCTTGAGTGTCGAATTATAAATGTAAAAGTGTGAAATATGTATCCGTTTTCTGCTTGCAGGTGCCAGTTAAAGTAATATAGTATGAGCTCCTCGTAAGTATCGGATGCAGATAGAAAAATGGGGCTATTTGGGCTAGGTAAGAAAAAACAAACTGCTGTTTTGGGTTTGGATATTAGTTCCACATCGGTAAAGTTGTTGGAATTAAGTCGCTCTGGCGGCGCTTACAGGGTTGAGAGCTATGGTGTGAAGCCGTTGCCTCCCAATGCTGTCGTCGAAAAAAACATCACCGATGTAGAAGCTGTTTCAGAGGCGTTAAGCAAACTCGTTATTCAGGCTAAAACAAAAACCAAGAAATCCGCTGTGGCTGTGGCAGGGTCGGCGGTTATCACCAAGATTATTGAAATGCCGTCCGGTCTGGTCGATGATGCCATGGATGTCCAGATTCGTCTTGAGGCCGATCAGTATATTCCATATCCGCTTGAAGAGGTTTCCATTGACTTTGAGATCCTCGGGCCATCTCCAAATAATGCAGATCAGGTCGATGTTTTGTTGGCGGCGTGCAGGAGCGAGAATGTCGATGTTCGTGAAGAGGTGCTGATTGCCTCAGAGCTTGAGCCATTTATAGTGGATGTAGAAGCATATTGCATGGAACGAGCTTTTTCCTTGATTGCGCCACAGCTTGAGGGTGGTGATGATTCGATGGTTGCCGTTGTCGATATTGGGGCAACGATGACCACGCTGAGTGTTTTGCATAACGGTAAAACAATATATACAAGGGAGCAGCTGTTTGGTGGAAAACAGCTGACGGAGGAAATTCAGCGTCGTTACGGCCTCTCCAATGAGGAGGCAGGTCTGGCGAAAAAACAGGGTGGCTTGCCCGATGACTATGAGTCAGAAGTTCTTCAGCCTTTCAAGGAGGCTGTTGTGCAGCAAGTGACCCGGTCATTGCAGTTTTTCTTTTCTTCCAGTCAACATAATGAAGTTGATTACATTGTGCTTGCTGGTGGTGTCGCCTCGATGGACGGTCTAAGTGAGTTGGTTCAGGAGAAGCTGGGTACGCCCGCAACGGTGGCCAATCCTTTTGCCAGCATGTCAGTATCGTCAAAGGTAAATTCTGTGGCGTTAAGTAATGATGCGCCAGCGTTAATGATCGCAACAGGTCTTGCCTTAAGGAGTTTTACAGATGGCGACTATTAATTTACGCCCCTGGCGGGAAGAGCGTCGGGAGCGCTTAAAGAAACAGTTTATCAATATTACGGCCATTATTGGTGGTGTCGGGTTGGTGGTTGGGTTGATCTGGCTGCAGATAGTTAACGGTATGATAGGTGGACAGAATTCTCGTAACAGTATGTTGCAGAGTGAAATTGCCGTTCTTGATCAAAAGGTTGAAGAGATTAACAAGCTTAAGAGAAAAAAAGATGATCTTCTCGAGCGGATGCAGGTTATACAGAATCTTCAGGGCAACAGACCTTTGATTGTTCATATCTTTGATGAGTTGGCCAGGACTGTCCCGGACGGTGTGTTTTATTCAAGGATGGAAAGGAAGGGGGATAAAATATTCCTGGAAGGCACCGCTGAAGCCAATAGTCGTGTATCCAGCCTGATGCGTCGACTGGATGAATCGGAATATTTTATCAACCCAAATCTGACCAAAGTTATTGCCAACCCGAATGTGGGAGATCAAGGTAATGATTTTGTGTTGACAGTGGACCTGGAAATCAAGAGTCAGCCAATGGTTTCGAAAGAATCTGATGGCGAGCCTCAGCCTGATAAAAAGGGGAAGAAAGGTAAAAAAGGGAAAAAGAACGCGGCTAAAGGTGGTAAGAAATAACCATGTCATTGCAAGAATCGTTAGATAAGCTTAAGAACTTCGACCCAAGTGAGCTGGATCCCGAGAGTATTGGTACTTGGCCATTTCCAGTAAAAGCACTCATTTGGTTGTTGGTTTTTGGTGGTGTTGTATTCGGCTGTTACAAATTCAAGCTTCAGGAGCTGCATCAGACATTGGTTCGTGCCGAATCAAAAGAGCTGGACTTGAGGAGTGAATTTGAACAAAAAGTTAATGAAGCAGCCAATCTCGAGGCTTATCGTCAGCAAATGACGGAAATGGAAGAGTCGTTCAAGGCGTTGCTTGGCCAGTTACCTCAGGATACTGAAGTACCAGGGTTGCTTGAAGATATTTCTGATAAGGGTGTGGATTCGGGGCTTACTTTTAATGCGATTGACCTTAAGCCAGAGAAGAGCGCTGAATTTTATATCGAATTACCGATTGATATTGATGTTACAGGT
>JAGRJA010000352.1 GCA_020443005.1 Pseudomonadales bacterium | reverse complement strand
TCATTCTTTCCGTCACCGGTTGTTTTGTTTTTGTTATTATCGGTTTTCCAATGGTGCTCAACAGTTTTTATGGTTGGGCACCTGAATGGCTTCTCGACAGTATTTCACAATTAAGTTTTATCACTCACTTTGATGCGATCAGTCGTGGTGTTCTTGATATCCGCGATTTGTTGTTTTACCTGTTTTTCATTGTCGTCTGGTTGTTGGCTACATCTGTAGTGATTGAAATAAAAAAGGCAGGTTAGGTGATGTTTTCAGCCGGATTCAAACGCATACTTTGGTCGACAGTCGGTCTGCCCATTCTTGTTCTTGTATTACTGGTCGGTGTGTTGCTGATTGCGCAGATTAAAAACTTCCGCCTGGATCTCACAGATGAAGGCTTGTACACCTTGTCTGAAGGCACAAAAAATATCATCAAATCAATAGATGAAAACGAGAAGCTGGAATTAACCCTTTTCTTTTCTGAAAAACTGTCGAGAAAATCTCCCCCATTAACCAATTACCATGAAAGGGTAAAGGAGCTGCTCGATGAGTATGAGTTGAATTCCAATGGCAGGATTCTGGTTAAATATGTGGACCCGGAACCTTTTTCAGAGGCAGAGGATTTTGCCGCCCAGTTTGGCTTGCAGGGGATTCCCTTCGGAGAGGGAGAAACCATTTATTTTGGGCTGGTGGGAGTGAATTCATCTGATCAGGTTGAAAATATTGCTTTTTTTAATCCTGATCATCAGTCATTTCTCGAATATGAAATCAGTCAATTGATTTTTCGCTTGTCTGCACATAAGAAACCGGTTCTGGGTGTGATCACCGGTTTGCCCCAGATTTTCCCGCATATGGATGTTCGTGTGCAGAAAAAACTTGATCCTGTCGTGGTCATGGAGCAGTTGCGCAAACAATATGAGATCAGGCGTGTCATCGATAATGAGGTGGATGAGATTGAGCCATCAATCGATGTCCTGATGGTAGTACATCCTCATATGCTTTCCGAAAAAACGCTTTTTGCCATTGATCAATTTGTGCTGTCAGGCAAGCCACTGATTGCCTTTATGGATCCTGACGCCGAGATGGATACCTATCAGATGCCGCTGGATAATGGTTTTGTTGACAGGAGTTCCAGCCTTGAGCAGTTGCTGGAGCAATGGGGCGTTATCTATTCTCCGTCCAAAGTGCTACTCAATTACGGGTTCGCACATGAGATACCGGTTACCCAGTTCGGAAGGCCGCTTCCACATTTGGGTGTGTTTGGTATACCTGCGGAAAGCATGGATGCCTCGGAAGTTATTACAGCCGGTCTTGAAGAAGTCAATTTTTCATCGGCCGGAGCCATGTTGGTGAGCCCTTCAGCAACGACAGAGGTTACTCCATTGCTTACCTCGGGTAAGCAGACCCAACTGATTGATGTGGATAGATACACAATGGTATCGAGCCATGCGGATCTGTTGCGCGACTTCAAGTCTGAAGACAAGGAGTATCTTCTGGCCGCTATGGTGCGTGGCAAGGTAAAAACAGCGTTTCCCGATGGCAAGCCGCTCATAGCAGAAACCGGCAGTCCCGATGATGCGGACCATAGTCAAGCTGCATCAGGGGAGCAGAGAGCATGGCTGAGAGAAGGCGAGATTCGGGTCATTCTTGTCAGTGATACCGATGTACTGGCTGATCGTATGTGGGTTCAGGTTCAGAGTGTTTATGGAAAAAATGTTGCCACGCCATGGGCAAGTAATGGTGATTTTATCGAAAACATGGTCGATAAAATGGCAGGTAGCCCCGACCTTATCAGTTTGAGAACAAGAGGCGTTTATCAAAAACCGTTTGAAAGAGTCGATGAATTGCAAAAAAAGGCTGTTGACAGGTTTCGGGAACAAGAGCGGTTACTGGATGCAAAGCTCAAGGAGACCGAAGAAAAACTGAGCCAATTGACGGGGGACAGTAACGGTATTGATGCCTTGACAGAAGCTCAGCAACAGCAGGTTCGAAAATTCCAGATCGAGCGACTGGAGATACGAAAGAATCTGCGTGAGGTACAGCATCAATTGAATGCCGATATTGAGAAGTTGGCAACGGTTTTGAAATTGATCAATACGATAGGCGTGCCTTTATTGATGACCGTCCTTCTGCTGCTGTTTGTCTTGTTCAGACGAAGTCGAGTTACACCCCCGCGTTGAGTGTCTTGGTATGAAAGCGATGCCGCTTTTTGCACTTTATGAGCACAATTATCCGGCTGCCCTTAATCTTGCAACCGAATTCGGTTTTTTGCTGCTTGCACTGGAAGACTGGATGCACTGTTTGTCTGAGCCCTATTGCCTGGTCTTATCTGATAGGCGGCTCTATCTTATGCCCTCTCCCGAACCCGAAAAAATAAAATCGGGTGGAGAGTGGGGCGCTTACCTCGCGAGTGGCAAGGGTGCGATATTTGTCGACTTTGCAGGGGGAAAAAATTGTCATCGGCGTCAATTTGGTGGTGGCAAAAGTCAAAGTATTGCCAAGGCCGTTGGAATCCGTAGCGGGTTTTTCCCCTCGGTGCTTGATGTTACAGCCGGTTTTGGTGCGGATGCCTTTGTGCTG
>JAGRJA010000351.1 GCA_020443005.1 Pseudomonadales bacterium | reverse complement strand
TTCTTCAGTGTGCCCGGTCTTGATGCCATCAACCCACTCGTTTCGCCATAGCAGCCTGTTACGGTTGGGCTGCTTGATATCATTGAATTCAAAATATTTTTCAGCGTAAATGCTGTAATGCTCCGGATGGTCATTAATCAGCGCCTGTGCGAGGGTTGCCAGATCCCGCGCTGTCGTCAAGTGACCTTCTGCGGGCCAGCCGGTAGCATTTTCATAATGGGTGTTATTCATGCCCAACAGACGAGCTTGCTGGTTCATGATGTCTACAAAGCCGCTCTCGCTTCCCGCAATATGTTCTGCCAGGGCGACACTTGCATCGTTGCCGGACTGTATGATGACACCGCGCAGCAAATCGATGGCCGACACCTGGGTGCCTTCGCGAATATACATTTTTGAACCGCCCATCTTCCATGCCTTGACGCTGATATGAACAGGCTGCTCTTCTGCGAGACGCCCCTCTTCCATTTCAGTCGAAACAATATAGCTGGTCATGATTTTTGTGAGACTGGCCGGTGGCAATTGCTCATCGGCGTTATGCTCAACAAGCACTGCACCTGTATCGGCATCAACCAGCAAATAGGCAGATGCGGCCAACTGCGGTGGCGACGGCATCAGAATCTTGGCTGCTGCGCCATCAAGGGAGACAAGCAAGGTGCTGATCAAAAGTGCCGTCGAAAAAATGAAAGATTTCATAATCTGGAGGGTGCCCTGTGAAGAAAAGTGGTTGTATTTTACACAAAGTAACCGGGCTTTACAGATCTCGCTCTTTTCCGGCATATGGCAAACCCGTCGGCCCGGAGAACATCGCCGACCCGCGCCTTTATTTGCGCACAAGCAAGAAGGTTCACAAATAACCTTAATCAAAAATCACATGAGGCTTGGCCATATCCCGGCTCAACAGAATAAGCGTAATATCGAGCAAGCCGTAATTATCGGTTATCGGACCAATCCTGACCTTGTATAAAGCACCACCACGCTTCACGCTAACGGGATAATCTGTTAGGCCCGACAAAAGAACCCTGAGATTTTCAGCTGAATCCGGTGACGAAAATGCACCCACCTGCAAATAGGTATTGGAAGGAAAGTGATAGTTTTGCTCGGTATCATTCTCAAAAGCATCGGGCGACTCGTTCACCTCAATGGCGCTGAAGCTGGAAGCAACAGCCGTATCGTTTTCGCCATGAAAATTTGCCGGATCAATATAAGTGATTTCGACATTGGCTGTTCCGCTTGACTGATAATCCAGCTTTTTTGCCGCTGCATAAGAGAGATCAATAATACGGCCATCATGAAACGGCCCTCTGTCATTCACGCGAACAATGGCCGTTTTTCCGTTATCCAGATTCGTTACACGCACATAACAGGGAATGGGCAGGGTTTTATGCGCTGCCGACATCGCATACATATTGTAGGTTTCACCGTTAGAGGTTTTATGACCATGAAACTTTGTTCCATACCAGGAGGCTTTGCCCTTTTGCGAAAAACCTCTTGGATCCTGAACCAGATAATAGGTTTTACCCAAAACCGTATAGGGGTTTTTGTTACCCGCCTTGGTTACAGGCTCAATTCTGGGCACGGCATCGGCGATACCGGAAGTATCGGTGGGACTATCGGGTGCCTTGTCTTGTTTCAATGTGTAACGATGCGGGTTATAACTGTCTGCAGGAATGCCGGTCTGACTTCGTGAACTGTCGGCGGAAGCACGACCCGGAGGTCCACCACCACAGGAAACCAGCAAAAAGATGAAAAGCAGGCATAATGGCCTGTGGAGCACCGGTCAACTCTCCATCAAACGCAGGATGTCCTGGCTCAACTGATAGACAGAAAGCGCATACATATTGCTGTGGTTGTACCGGGTAATGACATAGAAATTATTAAGCCCCATCCAGTATTCAGGACCATACTCGCCCTCAAGCTCGTAGAGTGCTGCAGCAGTCTCGGGAGGCAGATCATCCACCGGCGTAAAGCCTTTGGCAATCAATTCCCCAACTGTGGAATCAGGCTTCAACCCCTCGGTAACAACTGATTTGTCGGCATCTTCGGATAAAAGGCAACGGGAAATAACCGGTTCCCCTTGTTCCCACCCATGTCTTTTAAAGTAATTGGCAACGCTGGCAATCGCATCGGCGGGGTTATTCCAGATATCAGCAAAATCATCTTGATCAAAATCAACAGCATAGGCCCGGTAGCTACTGGGAATAAACTGCCCGTATCCCATCGCACCTGCATAGGAGCCTTTCAGGGAAAGTGGCGGCTGATGCTGCTCTCTGGCAAGCAGGAAAAATTCCTTTAACTGTCCACGAAAAAAGCTTCCTCGGGGCGGGTAATCAAAAGCCAATGTGGAAAGTGCATCAATGACACGATAACTCCCCGTGTTTTCACCATAGCGCGTCTCGACGCCGATGATGGCGACAATAATTTCAGGCTCTACTTCCATCGCCCGAGACACATCCTCAATCACTGAAGCATGTTTTTTCCAGAAGGCAACACCTTGCTCGGCACGGGTATCCGTGACAAAAATCTTGCGGTAATCCTTCCAGGGTTTCACCTTTTCTGCCGGCCTGGAAATCGCTTTTATAATACTTTCCTTTTTTTCGGCCTGTGCAAAAACCGCTTCGAGCGCTGCCCTGTCAAAATTTTCTTTCGTCACCAATTCGTCAATAAACTCACTGACATCTTCACGATTTGTGTAGTCGGCAGCCTGCACCTGACAGACGAGGAACACGAGTATAAAAACAGCAAAAAACTTTTTCATGATTGATTCATCCGTCTCGTTCCAGTGGCAATGGACATAAGCATACCAAAACCACACAGTAGTGTAACGATAGATGTTCCACCCTGACTCACCAGAGGCAAAGGCACACCCACCACCGGTAAAATACCGGATACCATGCCCATATTGACGAACAGATAGACAAAATAGATAAATGTAATGCTGCTGGCCAATAAGCGCCCAAAGACATCCGGGGCATGGGCTGCGATCCAGAAGCCGCGCCCAACAATCATCAGGTTAATCGACAGCAGGGCAACAACGCCGATGTACCCGAACTCCTCGGCCAGCACTGCGATAATGAAATCAGTATGACTTTCCGGCAGGAAATGCAGGTGCGACTGGGTACCCAGTTGCCAACCCTTGCCACTAACACCCCCTGCGCCGATAGCGGTAGTGGACTGAATAATATTCCAGCCGGCGCCCCATTTATCAGCCTCGGGATTCAACAGTGTCAACACCCGTTGCCTCTGGTAGTCGTGAAGAACATAGAACCACATAACAGGCACGGCCATTGCAAGCAGAACAAAAGCGGCCAATATATATCGCCAGGCCAGACCCGCGACAAAAAGCACAACCAGACCCGACAATGCGATCAGTATTGATGTGCCCAGATCCGGTTGTTCGAGAATCAGAATGGTTGGCAAGCCGATAATAAACAACGAAAGAACAATATGCTGAAACTTCGGTGGCAAAATCTGGTGTTGAAAATACCTCGCCAGAAAAACAGGCAGAGCCAGTTTAACCAGCTCAGAGGGCTGAAACCTTGGCAGCAGGGGCAGATCCAGCCAGCGTTGCGCCCCTTTTGCACCTGTACCAAAAAACATCACCAGCACCAGAAGCGCAATACTGAAAAGATAAAGAAAAGGCGAGACCTGCTTGACGAGCATCTGGGGAATACGCGCCACCACCATCATCATTAAATAACCGAAGCCCATAAAGATCATTTGACGCTTGAGCATCAACCAGTCGCCATCGCTTGCGCTGTGCAATACGGTCAAACCTGCACAGGACAGCACAAGCAACAGGAAAAAAAGCCACGGGTCCAGGCATAACCAGGAAAGCAGGGAAAATGTCCTGGCGTTATTGCCTTTAGGAAGCTGGCGCAAAAAATCTCTTGCCATCAGTTGTCAGCCCTTAACAAATAGGCATCAAACAGTGCTCTTGCCATTGGAGCCGCTGTCGAAGACCCGTGCTGACCATTTTCAATCACGACAGCGACAGCTATTTCGGGCTTATCTGCCGGTGCGTAACCGACAAAAAGGGCATGATCGAGATGAATGGTTGCCAACTGCTCCGGGTCATACTCTTCCCCCTGCTTTATCCCGACTACCTGCGCTGTACCCGTTTTCCCGGCCATACGATACTCAAGATCACTGGCACTACGCCGCGCTGTGCCCCGGGCACCATGCGTCACTTCCTCCATTGCCTTTTGCACCACATCCCAGTAATGCGCATTTTGCAATATCAGATCGGGTTCCCGCCTTATCGATGTTGGCTGCCCATCAATTTTTTTTACCACTCTCGGCTTCACTCTTTTTCCCTTACTGGCAACAATACTGGTTGCATAGGCCAGCTGAATCGGTGTTGCCAGCATATCGCCCTGGCCAATCCCCATATTGAGCGTATCACCCGGAAACCACGGCAACCCGCGTACAGCCCTTTTCCATTCTCTGGAAGGCAACAGACCGGATCGCTCACTGCTAAAGTCAACGCCTGTTGGCTGCCCCAGCCCAAACTCACCCAAAAAAGGCGAAAGCCGGTCGATACCCAAACGATAGGACATCTCGAAAAAATAGGTGTCGCAGGATTCAGCAATCGCCTTTTTCAAATTGACGCCGGAACCATGCCCGCCTTTTTTCCAGTCCCGGTATTTATGCTCCTCATTCGGTAATTGAAAATAGCCGGGATCCTCTACCGTTTCAAACTCCCCGATGACACCGCTTTCCAGCCCGGCGAGCCCCATGATCGGCTTGAGTGTGGAACCGGGAGGATACTGCCCCTGCACAACCCGGTTGAACAGGGGGATTTTCCAGGAATCCCGCAAGGCCGCATAGTCTTTGAAACTAATACCTTGCACAAAAAGGTTGGCATCGAATGACG
>JAGRJA010000029.1 GCA_020443005.1 Pseudomonadales bacterium | reverse complement strand
TTATTTCTTATTTCATCAGCATACATGCCTGCCATACCCTTGTCATTTTCCACAAAATAATGCAACAACTAAAAAAACCGCAATATTCATAAATCACGGCATTCACAAAAGCCGCCATTCATAAAAGACACCGCTTTTTTAACACTAGCGCCAGTTGATAACCGGATATACGAGGCACATCAAAGCGTTTTCTCAACCTTTTCAAATGAAAGTTAACGGTATTCACGGAGACATATCTTGAACGCGCCACCTCGGCTATATTCGCCGCGGGGTTCTCAAGAAAGGAGCTTAATATTTCGGTTTCTTTTCGGGTAATACCCGGCGCTTCCCTGTTTTCTGTTTCTGGCGGTGTATTCTGATTTTCCAGAACAAGGTAATTGAGCATATCTTCTACGAGCAACAGTGCCGTATACAACAACCTCCATTTTTCGCCCGTAAAATCCCTTTCTGTGTCATAACTGTTTTTGGCGCTCGCAAAATTCAACACAATTTTATGGCTCATATTACGCTTGGCAATAATCACACCAGAGCCAAGGCCTGCTTCGGCCTCCTTGTACATAAACCGCCAATAATCATCTGCTCCTGTTTCCGGAGATGCCTGCCCACTGTCCCGGAATCGCTTTTCATTTTTGAGCACTTCACTCCATGTTGCATAGGCAACCGGTCTTTTTTGCAATTCGCGCTGTATATAATTGAACAAGGGGTCTTTCTGCGCCCCTGATTCCGGACTGCAGTATTCCTTCCGGCATTCGGGAAAAGTGCTCAACGACAAATCCGGGCTTAAAGATAGTCTTGTCGATGAAGGTACATAAATGTCGAGTCGTACATATTTCATCCTGAAATAGTTGCATAACTTTTCAAGCATTTTCATGAAAGAAGCTTCATCAAAGGTTTTTTTCTGCAAACCTGAAACATCAATGCCCAGATGGGCAATCAGGTTTCCGTACACTCTATAGCTTGTTGAAAAATCCATGCGTTTTCCCCGTAAAAACCCACAACCAGCGCCCTTTGCAAAAAAGGCAACAATATCGGGCCAATTTCCAATTGTTATTTATAGGATGATTTCATGAAAAAAAATACTATCCAGATAGATAGTGTTTTTGGGGCGGTAGGTTTGAACGAAAACCGGGGCTGCCGAATATTACAAGCTCAATAAGCTATCCTGCTAACATCAATCACTGGCAGGCGAACACGGAAAGGTTATACCAATAACACATTACTGTTATTGGATTTTGTTCAGAACATATTGTGATCCTTGGCAAATTGCGCCAGAGCGGCCCCGGAAAAACCCGGACGATTCAGTTTTTTTCGTATGGCTTTTAGGTGAAAATTCACTGTACTTGCTGCCGTGTCACTCAATTTGGCGATTTCATTGATCGTTGCATTCGGGTTTTTGTGAAATGCAATCAACAGGCGCCGCTGTTTTTCTGACAAGCCGACCGGCTTGCCTCCATCAAAGCGAATACCCTGCATACAGGCATCACAACCACTCGTCAGGCCCACTGAGTACTCTACAAGCACCACAAACATGTGCACCGCCCGCCAGAAGTTTTCATCGATTCTTTGCTCCAGCACTTCGGGTTCTTCCGAAGAAGACATACTCATCAATGTTTGACACTTGTCGTCACCATGCACCAGAAAAATCCCGCTTTTCAGGTTAAAATCCCTGGCCTTCTCGTACAGGGCTTCTATCCGGTTCTGGTTGAATTTTTTTTCAGCTTCTGATTTTCCCTCGGGGTTGTTAACACCGTAATCAAAGGCTGACTTCCAGGTGCCGAAATCCAGTGCCTGTCGCGCACTTTCATGGCTCATGAAAATTTTCACAATGGGGTCAACCTTGTAATAAGCCGCGGCTTCGTATATCTCCTCCCATTTTTTTGGAAAATTACTCACTGCAATACTGTAGGTATCCGGGCTGTTAATGCCTTTCTGGTGAATTGAATAGCGATAGCATTGAAACCCCAGAAAGTGAACCGCATCCTTGATCTGCTCTTCAATTTCACGAATGCATGTTCTCTCGGGATCTGACATCAAACAGCCATGCAAAGGCATCATGGCCATCAGGTTTGCAATAAAAGCTTCCACAGCCATACCCCCACCACTTTTCATCAGTCTACCTCTTCTTCAACCCTACCCATACTATCCATATAGATAGTATAGGGATATGACTTTATGTCCTTCAATTCTTCGGTCTTTCTGTACTTTGCAGAAAGCTTTTCAATCAATAAATCGGAGAATGAAGATGAAACACAGCTATACACTCGAAGCATCGCTCTACACCCCTGCAACCCTGCCTGCAGATTTAAGGCTGCAATACGGTCATTTGCGTTACCAGTGCTTTGAAGAAGATGACCCCAACCTCAATATGGACAGGATTAACAAGGTGGAGTTTGATCATTTCGATCATGCCCCGGATACCCGCTATATTCTCGTCACTCAAAAGCACCCCGACTTCAGCCCACCAACACTGGTCAGCGCGGTACGACTGATACCCACAACCGGACACTATGAACTGGAAATGGACAGTTACCGCTACCTCACCCAAGGCGTTGCGCTACCCAAGTCGCCTTTAATCTGGGAAGGCAATCGCTGGGTTGGCAAAAGCAGTCATACCGCCCTGGGCAAACTGTCCACCGGCTTGTTGTTACTGAAACTGTTTCAACTTTCACAACAATTCGGTTTCAACCAGTTAATAGGCACCATCACCACCAAGGGTGAGGCCTGGCTGGGCAAACGCAATGCCAGCCTGCAACGCAACAGTGATATCTACACCGTTGAAAGGGAAAACATCGACATCCTCATCTCGCTGATCGACATCAACGCTGATCTTTTAAGAACGGCCAAAACCCTGTTGATGGACAGTATCGACACTTTCGCTATTGCCAATATCGCGCTCGAAACACGCGAAGCGGCTTAAACATTCATTCAAATAAATTAACGAGGTTTATGATGATTAAACACATACCTGTGGTTTCCGGTGGCCTGCCCTTGATTGGCCACATGCTCGACTTTGGCAAGGACCCTGATGGCTTTATGCAGCGGTGTTATGCGCAGTATGGCGACACCTTCAAAATCAGGCTTGGCAAGGAAGCGATGAACATACTGATTAACCCGCATGACATCCATGAAATGTACGCCAACAAGCAGAGGGCTTTCAGTGCCACAAAATCAAATCGCCTGATCTCCCAGCATGTTTTTGGGTCGAGTCTGGATGCCTACGACCGCACCGTACATGCCCAGATCGACATCATGCGCAAGCATTTAGCCAAAAACAATTTGCATGACTACAACCTGAAAATGCAGAACACGCTGGAGGCTGTCATCTTTCAGGAATCCTCAGCGCACTGGCAAGATATTGAGCTTTACAGCTTTCTGTCGCGTCTAATCTACAAAGCCGGCAGTGCGGCGCTGGTGTCCGATACCTTTGCTTCAGATGACAGTTATCGGGACTTCAAAGTCTTTGATGATAATGTCTTTTATATTCTGGGTGGGGCACCAAAAGTGTTTTTCAGGAAGGCGATAGCAGCCAGAAACAGGATCAACCAGCGTTTCCAGCAAACCAGCCAGGTCAGCAATGCCATGCAGCTAGAGCGCTACCATTGCTTTGAAGAAAATGGCATTCGGGCCTACGATGTCGCCGCCAACGACACCAGCATTTTCTGGGCTGCCAACAGCAACACCATTGTGGTGGCCTACTGGGTCATTTTGCACCTCTATCGTGACCCCTCTGTACGCGGCTTACTGCAAGAGGAAATGAACACCGCGTTGCAAGACAGTCATGAATACAGTGCAACCGGCAAACCCGTGCTCACTTTGCCTGTACTGGAGAAGCTCAAGAAAATGGACTCGTTCATTGACGAAGCCCTGAGGCATTACAGCTCCATCTTCTCACGACGCATTGCCGTGAAAGATACCGCTTTTGAAACGAGAAACGGCATCTATCACATTGAAGAAGGTGAATATGTAGCTGGCTTTTCACGCATTTGTTCATTTTTTCCGGAGATATACGAAGACCCGTATACCTTTCAGTGGGATCGTTACCTGAACCAAAAGTCGTTTTACTATCAGGGCGATAAAATCAAGTCGATGCAGTTTGCCTTTGGTGGCGGGCAGAACATTTGCCCCGGCCGCTGGTTCTCACGCAACGAGTTCAAGATTGTTATCGCAACCCTGTTGCAGTTTTTTGATTTTCAGTTAATGGAAAGCCACTTGCCCGAGGTAAACCTGACGCGTTCCGGCACAGGAACCCTTCCACCCAAGGACAAAATAAAAGCGAGGTATAAATTAAAGTAGCTCACATACATCATGTTCTATCTTAAAAAGCTGACAAAGTCCTCGCCATCATGCGGGGGCTTTGTCAAGCTGCTACAAAGATGTCCAGTGACAACATCGTCGGTATCAACATTGTCCTCACTCACGGTGTATTCACAGTTCCGAAAGCCAAGACAGTCAATCTATTGATTTTGAAATATCACTCTGACACCAACTTTAAAAACAGCGGGCACAGGACCCACTGTTTTTTCAACACCGCAATAGTCAGCCAATATCAAAGCGATCAGCATTCATGACTTTCACCCAGGCCTTCACAAAGTCATTTACAAATTTGGCTTTGTTGTCATCCTGAGCGTAAACCTCCGAAAGCGCACGCAATTGCGAATTGGAGCCAAACACCAGATCAACCCGGCTGGCTGTCCACTTCACTTTGCCGCTTGCCCGATCCACACCTTCAAAGGCTTCGCCAGCTTCTGAAACGGGTTTCCACGCTGTAGCCATGTCGCAGAGATTGACAAAGAAGTCATTCGATAATGTGCCGGGTTTGTCGGTCAATACACCCTGTTGCGAACCGGCATGGTTGGCGTTCAGTACACGCATACCGCCAACCAGCACTGTCATTTCAGGCGCAGAAAGACCCAACAATTGTGCCTTGTCAATCAACAGCTCTTCTGCGGAAACCGTACAGCGACCTTTGGCATGGCTGTTCACATAGTTGCGAAAACCATCCGCAATCGGTTCCAGTACCGCAAAGGAATCCGCATCGGTTTGCTCATCAGTGGCATCACCGCGACCCGGTACAAAAGGCACTTCGATATCGTGACCCGCATCTCTGGCAGCCTTTTCAATCGCGGCACCGCCACCCAACACAATCAGGTCTGCCATGGAAACCGCTTTGCCACACGCCTTTTGTATACCTTCAAGAACACCCAATACCTTTTGCAACTGCTCGGGTTGGTTGACCTCCCAGTCTTTTTGAGGTGCGAGGCGAATGCGGGCACCGTTGGCACCACCGCGCATATCAGAACCGCGATAAGTCGAAGCAGAAGACCAGGCTGTGTAAACCAGCTCCGATACGCTCAGGCCTGAGGCAAGAATCTGTTTTTTCAGATCGGCAATATCCGATTCCGACATCACACTGTCGTTTGCAGGAACCGGAT
>JAGRJA010000350.1 GCA_020443005.1 Pseudomonadales bacterium | reverse complement strand
TGCCCTTTCTCGACCGACTAATGGGAAAAAGTATTCATAAAGCGGCGTTGAACAAAGCGGACCTTGTTGCTCAAGCTGATTTTGACTGGTTAAAACCGGGTGGGCGGGAAGAATATTTGCGGGCGCAACTCAGCTGTGATGGCAAGCATAATCGAGTGAGCATATTTCCACATCAAGGCTCAGGGGTATTGTCTTCGGTAGTGTGGGCAAATGCCCTGGTAAAAATTCCTGTGGGCCATACTGTCAGGAAAGGTGATCTTGTAGAGGTTTTTTATCTTTATCAATAAGCAGTTTGTAAAATAACAAAGTAAAAAAACATGATGAAAACAACCACACTTTTATTGATGGTCTTGATACTCGCTGCCTGCACAGCAACACACGACACAATAACAACACTGTCAAAACCTGCAGAAAAAGGCAATGTTCAGGCGCAATATCAGCTTGGCTTGATGTATGAGAAAAAAAACGATATTCCAGAAAACCCTCTGAAGGCTTACCAATGGTACAGGCTGGCGGCTGATCAGGGCTATTCACCGGCACAATTCAAACTGGGCAGAATATATGAAGAGGGTGCAGGCGTTGCTCTCGATGTTGATCAGGCGCTTTACTGGTACGAACTTGCCGCCAAACAGGGTCTCGCCAGTGCTCAATACAACCTGGGTTTTATATACAGTAATGGCCGGGGTGTACCTGTCGATATTGAAAAAACAATCTATTGGTACACCCTTGCAGCGAATCAGGGCCATACCAATGCACAATACAATCTTGGTCTGGTTTATAACTACGGTGAACAGCATGGCATACCGACAGATATTGAAAAAGCTGTCAAATGGTACGAATTGGCCGCTGAAAAAAAACAGACAAGTGCCATGCATAATCTCGGCGTGATATACGAACAACTTCAGAGTCATCAGAATTATGAGCGCGCCATTCACTGGTATACGCTTGCCGCTCAGCAAGGCCATTTGAAGGCCCTTTTCAATCTGGCGAATATGTATGACGAAGGAAAGGGTGTTGAAGAAGATAATGAACTGGCGATTAAGTTATATACATTGGGTGCACAACAAGGTTTTGCGTTATCGCAAACCAATCTTGGCTATGTCTATTATACAGACCCCGGAGTAAGCCAGGATAAAAATAAAGCAATGTATTGGTTCACTACGGCCGCGTTGCAAGGAGATGCAAAAGGGCAATACGACCTTGCATTGTTTTACCAGTCTAACGAGGAATTTCAGGATAACGAAAGCCTGGCAACTTTTTGGTATATGCGTGCGGCAGAACAAGGATACACCGATGCTCAATATAATCTCGCTGATAATTACCAGCATGGGAGGGGGGTAACCAAAAATATTGCAGAAGCGATACGGTTGTACACGCTGGCGGCGAATCAAGGTCATCGAAGTGCACAGTATCGTCTGGCTTATAATTACGAATATGGAACTGGTGTAACCCAAAATATTGCAGAAGCGATACGGTTGTACACCCTGTCTGCCGAGCAAGGCTATATAAACGCTCAATTTCGCTTGGGTTATCTCTATTCAAAGAATAAAAAAGATGCAGAAGATATGGCCCTTGCTGTCAAATGGTACACACTGGCGGCCGAACAGGGTGATGTTACATCACAATATAACCTCGGTTTGATATATCACGATGGAGACGGTGGTATACCCATTGACCTTGAAAAAGCTGTCAGGTTGTACACACTGGCGGCTGAGCAGGGCTATGCTAAAGCGCAAAACAATCTGGCTCGAATGTACGAGACAGGCAATGGTGTTTCGAAGGATATGAATCTTGCGCTCAAGTTGTACCGGCAGTCAGCAGCGCTGGGTAATGCAATTGCCCAAAAAAATCTGGGATTGCTTTACAGGCAAGGTCGTGACATACCGCAAAATCAAAATGAAGCATTCAAATGGTACAAGCTGGCAGCAGAACAGGGCGAAGCAGTGTCACAGTACAATGTGGGTGCAATGTATAAAAATGGTGAAGGTACAAACCAGGATTACACAAAAGCCATTGAATGGTTTAGCCGCTCTGCAGAGCAGGGTCATGTCAGTGCGCAATACCAGCTTGCTCTTATGTATCGCAATGGTCTTGGTGCCACACAAGATATCAAGATGGCTTTGAAATGGTATTTTCTGGCAGCAGAACAGGGCCATATCAATGCGCAGGTTTCGATTGGCTACATATATGATCAGGCTGAAGGTGTGCCCGAAAACAAGGTTGAAGCCATGAAATGGTATCAATTGGCTGCAAGCCAGGGAGATAGAGTGGCTGAAAATAATGTTGCCTCAATATATGAAGAAGGCAGTGACGCTTTTCCCAAAGATATTTTGGAAGCGATAAAATGGTACAAGCTGTCTGCTGAAAAGGGCTTCAAGGGCGCCCAATACAGTCTTGCCGTTATTTACGATAAAGGCATCGATGTACCTGAAAACAGGGAAGAAGCCATAAAATGGTACAGGCTGGCGGCTGATCAGGGTAAGGAAGAAGCCCGGGAGCGACTGAATGAACTGCAGGCTGGGCAAACATCCAGATAAGCAGAATGAAAACAGACTGTCTTCAATTTCATGGCTGCGGTTGGCTATTGATGTCAGGCAAAAATGTTACTGGTTATTCTGTTGATTTGTAGCCCAAGCCGGAAAATTTTCGGTGTCTATATCGAGCATGCGGGGGCCCCAGATAAAAGTCAGTGCCGTTATCAGTGCGGCACCCACAAGGTTGATAAGCAAGCCCGTTTTTACCATGTCGATAACTCTCACACGATTGGTGCCGAAAACAATGGCATTGGGTGGTGTGGCAACCGGCAACATGAAAGCGCAGGAAGCAGAAAGTGTTGCAGGAACCATCAGCAATAGCGGGTTTGTCTGTATCGCCACGGCCATAGCTGCAAGCACAGGTAACAGCATTTCGGTTGTTGTGGTGTTGGATGTAAGTTCCGTCATAAAAGTAACCATCAGTGTTATACACAATACCAGCAGCTTGCTGTCTGCACCCTGAAGGCCTTGCAGTTTGCCAGCAAGGAACTCGCTCAAACCCGATTCGATAAAACCACTGGCCAAGGCAAAACCCCCGCCAAAAAGAAAAATAATGTGCCAGGGCAGTTTTGAAAAAACCTGCTCGTCCAGAATTTTTTCGCCTGCAGCCTGGGCGGGAATGACAAAAAGTAGCAGGCTTACCGCGATTGCAACTGTGCCGTCATTGAGAAGTGCGGGATAGGGTAGCAGTTGCGACCACCCTGGCAGGGTTGCAAAACCCAGGTCAATGGGGCTGCGAAAAACCCACAACAAGGCCATGCAGATAAAAGCGGTAAATACGATTTTTTCTTCTCTTTGTATGGGCCCCAGTGTTTTGGCTGCATCACGAAAAATTGAAGTATCGAGCACCATCCGGTTTTGTTTCGGAATATAAAGCAGGTAGAGAAGCAGCCACACAAAAGCAAACAGCAATGCGGTGATTGGTAAAGCGAAAAACAGCCAGTTGGCAAAAGAAATTTCCGGTGCATGGGGGAAGGTAATTGCAAGAATACGGGTAAACGAAAGGTTGGGCGGCGTGCCGATCAATGTGGCAATGCCGCCAATCGAGGCGCTGTAGGCAATGCTCAAAAACAGGCCGATTGATAGAGGTTTGACTTTTTCTGCCCCAAACTGCTCTTCGAGATTAACGACAATCGCCAGCACAATTGGCACCATTAGCATGGCTGTTGCAGTGTTGGATATCCACATCGATAAAAAAGCCGTCGTCAGCATAAAGCCCAGCATGATTAACGCCGGTTTTCCGCCAAACAGTAAAAGAATCGACAAGGCTATACGACGATGCAACTGCCAGCGTTGCATGGCAAGCGCCATCAGGAAACCGCCGATAAAAAGAAAAATGATATGGTTGATATAAACAGCAGAAACCGCTTTTCCGTTCATGATGCCAAAAAGCGGAAACAAGACTATTGGCAACAGCGCAGTGATTGAAAGCGGGACTGCTTCAGTAATCCACCAGAATGCCATCAGCATGGCTATAGCGGCCATTGTGGTGGTTTGCGGTCTGCCGGGCTCGAGATCGATTAACAGGCAAAACAACATGGCCAGTATTGGCCCGGCGAAAAGAAAAAGGGTTTTTACGCTATCGTTCTTCATGGTGCTTGATTATGATGGAACTTTTTTACGATTGCACTTGAAAGGCTTGTTTAACGCCGATGGTTGTATTGGCTTCTGTTAACTTTGCTGGATTGTGCAAGGGCTATTGAGTGGACGAGGGGTGTATGGCTGCGCCAAAAGCATTTTTTATTGCGGGTACCGATACCGGAGTTGGTAAAACGGTAGTTGCCTGTGCCCTGCTGGAAAAGGCCCGTCAGCAAGGCATGACCACAGCGGCCATCAAACCGGTGGCAGCAGGCTGTGAATTAACGGAAGAAGGTTTGCGCAATGAAGATGCATTGTTGTTACAGGCGTCAAGCACCTTGCAACTGGCGTATGCTGAAATCAATCCGGTTGCTCTGGCGCCTGCTGTCGCTCCACATTTGGCAGCCGATATGGCGGGCAAGCGCATTCAGCTGGACCGTCTTGCTGGTTATTGCAGGGGTGTGCTGTCCCGCAAGGCTGACTTCACCGTGGTAGAAGGCGCTGGTGGGTGGCGTGTGCCGGTCAATTCACACGAGTATTTGTCGGGCTTGCCTGCCATGCTCGGTTTGCCGGTTATACTGGTCGTTGCTATGCGCCTGGGTTGCCTCAATCACGCCCTGTTAACCGTTGAAAGTATTCGCAACGATGGTTTGCCTCTGGCGGGCTGGGTTGCCAATCAAGCTGATCAAACACCAATGGACTTGATGACAGAAAATCTGTCGGCGCTTCAGCAACGCAT
>JAGRJA010000349.1 GCA_020443005.1 Pseudomonadales bacterium | reverse complement strand
CTCTGCGTTACCAGCAGAGATGGCAGCAGCGAAAGGGTTTCGGGCAAGAGGATCATCATTGCGACAGGTTCCAGCCCCTGGCGTCCGCAGGACATCGATTTCAGTCATGAACGCATTTACGACAGCGATACCATCCTGCAAATGAAGCACACCCCCAAAAAAATCATCATCTATGGCGCCGGGGTGATCGGCTGCGAATACGCGTCCATATTTTCAGGACTGGGCCTCAAGGTCGACCTGATTAACACACGCGAACGGCTGCTTGAGTTTCTTGATGATGAAATATCCGATGCACTGAGTTACCACCTAAGAAATCAAGGAGTTATGGTTCGGCATCGGGAGGCCTATCAATCGGTAGAAGCAACTGAAAAAGGGATAACCTTACATCTTGAGTCCGGCAAGAAAATCCATGCTGATGCCTTTCTCTGGTGCAACGGCCGTTCGGGAAATATCGAAGGCTTGGGTCTTGAAGCGCTTGGGATCGCCGTGGATCATCGCCAGCAAATTATTGTGAACCGGCAATACCAGACGAATGTTCCCAGTATTTATGCTGTCGGTGATGTGATTGGCTGGCCAAGCCTTGCCAGCGCCAGTTTCGATCAGGGGCGGGCGGCAGCGGCCGCCGCCAGAGGCAAGGAGAACAGCCGCTTTGTTGATGACTTTGCCACAGGCATCTACACGATACCTGAAATCAGCTCAGTCGGTAAAACAGAAAGAGAATTAACCGAAGAAAAAATACCCTACGAGGTTGGCCGGGCGCTCTTCAATGATATTGCACGCGCACAAATCAGAGGGGAAACCGTCGGCATGCTGAAAATACTGTTTCATGCCGAAACACTGGAAGTTCTCGGTGTACATTGTTTCGGCGCAGATGCCACCGAAATCATCCACATTGGTCAAGCCATCATGAAACAACAAGACAAAGGGAACACAATCCATTACTTTGTCACCACCACTTTCAACTACCCGACAATGGCCGAAGCCTACCGTGTGGCTGCCTTAAACGGTATTAACAGGATTTATCAAAGGGCCTGAAAACCGGCATCGTTTTCCGCTTTCCACACAGCCTCCGCAAACCAGATATATTGATTAATGACCGGCCAGTTTGCCAACAAGCTGTTCATTAAAGGTTACCGTTACCCGGCTGTTTTCTTCCCCGAGATAATAAAGAAGATAGGTTTTGAAATCCTGTCGCTTGGCGGCATCCTCAAGAAAATGGCTTTGCAAACAGCTGTAAATCGCCAGTGTGGTGATCATTTGCTGATCGGCAGGAGCAATAGCCTTCGGTAAAGGGCTGACCTCACAGGGCAAACTGCGATCAAGTACGATGACGCCTTTCTCCTCACCACCCAGCGGCGTTAAAAAGTTGTCTTCAACATTGCGGGGAATATTTTTCTTGATACTGGAGCAGCCTACAGTGTCAGGGTTATCGATCCATCGAAACAGAATTGAAGCAATACCCGCAAAACCGGTATGACTTCCACCCCTAATCGTCACCAGAATGCTGTCTCGATCTTTTTGGGTAATCGGTGCTGCATTTTTCTTATAGGGAACCATGGCATCAATATCGCCGGCAATCATCATGAACGGGACATCGGTAAAAGTGAAAAATCTTTCCGTGAACATTGCACTGGGGCCTGCAATGGAAACCGCAGCCTTGATACGCTTGTCACCGAGGTCAGGATGAAAAGTAACCAGCTCTGTCGTCATTCCTCCCAAAGACAAGCCCACTGCAGCGATACGCTCAGCATCGATTTTGCCAGCCAGTATTGATGTGCTGTCGTCATTCATTGACAGAATATAATCGATGATGAAACTGACATCGCCCGGCTGATTCACAACATCCTTCAGGTCTGGGCCGCCCGGTGCAAAATAATTGGTTGACGGAAAGTCTGCAGCAGCAACCACATAACCATGACTTGCCATAAAGCGGGCAATATATTCACCTTCCTGGTGAAAAGACATGAAACCATGGCTGTAAACAATCAGTGGATAGGGGCCTTCAGTCACATTTGTCGGATACCAGACCTTGCCTTCAAAACGCCTTACAGGATCGCACTTGTAATCTCCATGACTTAAGGTCGCCCGGGTTTCATCCACGGTT
>JAGRJA010000348.1 GCA_020443005.1 Pseudomonadales bacterium | reverse complement strand
TTCCGCGATATCAATGCAAAAAAGGCTTGCCCCTTCTTCAGCAAGCCTCAGGCTTGTTGCCCTGCCTATGCCGGTCGATGCGCCGGTAATGAGTACATTTTTTCCGCTAAAGCGTTGCATGGGCAATCTCCGGTTTAATCCTGAACAGCGGGTTCTTTCGAAAAATGGTTGATAGCCACTAACGATAGCAGCAGTAGTGCTGCGCCGCCATTATGGGCTACCGCAATCGCAATGGGTAAATGTAACAGTACATTGGCAATGCCGAGGCAGAACTGGACAGAAACAAGGATCAACATCGCAATGCCGGATTTTCGCACAGCGGGGGATGCCTCTTTGAGGGCAAGTATCCCCAGCAATGTAACAAAAATAAGGGTAACGACGGCGCCAAGTCTGTGCGTCACATGAACGGTAACCCGGCCAGTGTTGTCCAATACACCGCCTTCGTAATCTACACCGATCTCGCGAATCAGGGTGAAGGCCTCTTTAAAATCTGTTTCGGGAAACCATTGTCCCTGGCAAGTCGGCAAGTCCGGGCAATGCAAGGCTGCGTAGTTTGTACTTGTCCACCCGCCCAGAAAGATTTGTGTGAACACGATAATCAGGCCGGCCAGGGCCATGGCCCTGAAGCCGGTCTTCGGGCGTGCATGGGGCGGTTTCTGTCGGGGGAAGCTGTCGTAGTGCCTCAGTGCCATCAGGAAAAGCAGTGACAATGTGATAAGTCCGAAGAGCAGGTGCAGGGTGACAATGACCGGTTTTACCAGCAAGGTTACCGTCCACATGCCGAGAGCGCCCTGAAAGCAGACAATAAGTACCAGTAATAAAGGCAGGAGTAGCTGCTGTTTCCGCTCGCCCTGAAGGCGTTTCCGTATTGCCATACCTGCCAGGACAATGATGATCAGGCCGAGTGAGGATGCGAAGTAGCGGTGAATCATTTCCTTCCAGGCCTTGTGGGCTTCGACGGGGCGCTCGGGGTAAGCCTCGTTGGCTATTTGTAATTCACTGTGTGAATCGGGAACGCCCAGATGGCCGTAGCAGCCTGGCCAGTCCGGACAGCCAAGACCAGCGTCGGAAAGGCGAACGAAGGCGCCCAGTACAACAATGAAAAAAGTAAGCATGCAGGCGAAGCAGGTGATTCGAAAGAACCAGGCGCTGCTTGGGGAGGGTAATTTATTCAAGGTAAGGTACTCGTTGGTAGAGGATTAAAACTGGCGAGGCGATTCTACAGAACACCTGCTAAAGCGGCAATTTTATGTCTTGAAAGGTGAAAATTTTGACAAGAATTAAACATTGCATTTAAAAAGGGCTTTGCCTTGCTTTAAAGCCAAATAAGACTAGACAATGTTTTTTCAAGTCATTAAAGTACGCGCTGGATTTGGGGGCGACAATTTGACGCAGTGGAAGCTGTGTTTTCTGGATGCCGGATATCTGGAGTTGCTTGTTGCAATTCTGCCTCTGGTGATCGTCTGGTCTGAATACAAGAATCAAGTTTGCAAGCCTTGCCAATGTCGACCATTGTGCTGGGGTTTGTTGTGTTTTAACAATCAGGGAGCAATCTGATGCACTCAAAGTTGTTACAGAAATCCTTTTTAGCCTTGTCTGCAATGTCTGTAAGCGGGGTGGCTCTGGCAGGAAGCTGGAAAGACCGTTCTCCTTACAATATGCGTCCAGGCGTAACGGAGATCAGCCAGTCAGTTTATGATCTTCACATGTCCATTCTCTGGATATGTGCCGCTATTGGCGTTGTGGTTTTCAGTCTGATGTTTTATTCCATGGTAAAACACAGGAAATCGCAAGGCTTTCAGGCTGCCAAGTTCCACGAAAGCACTTCTCTGGAAATAGCCTGGACGGTTGTTCCTTTCATGATTGTTATATGGATGGCTTATATGGCTACCGGAACGCTGGTGAAAATGTATGACACCAGTGATTCAGCCCTTACTGTCAAGGTGACCGCTTCTCAGTGGAAGTGGCATTATGAATATCTGGCCTATGAAGACAAGGCAGATATTGGTGTGGGGTTCTATAGTGTTTTGTCTACGCCGCGAGAGCAATATGATCATTTGGCCACGCCCTACAGTGGTCCGGTCGATGATGAGCATTATCTGCTGGATGTTGATAATGAGCTGGTTATTCCGAAAGACAAGAAGGTTCGTTTTCTGATTACCTCTGACGATGTTATTCATGCTTGGGCTATGCCTGATTTCGCCCTCAAAAAAGATGCTATTCCCGGCTTTATTAACGAATTGTGGACGATTGTTCCAAAGACAGGTGTTTATTTTGGTCAATGTTCAGAGTTGTGTGGCAAGGATCACGGTTTTATGCCTATCAAGGTTCGTGTTGTTGAGCAAAATGAGTTCGATCAGTGGTTGGATGAGAAGATGGTGGCAGCAGCGAGTGGTCCGGATTTGACTTCCTTTGCATCTCTGGATGAAGCTGTTTCGCATGGTCAGGAAATTTACAGTGCCCGATGTGCCATGTGTCATGGTGGAAGTGGTGAAGGTGGTATGGGTGGTATGGTGCCGGCAATCACCGGAAGTGCAGTGGTCAATGGTCCCGTCGATGCCCATATATCAATGGTTGTAAACGGTAGTAGCAGAAATCCGATGATGGCCTCTTATCGTGATCAGTTGCCACCTAAAGACATAGCGGCCGTGTTGACCTATCAGCGTAACGCGTTGGGTAACAGCACAGGCGATTTGATTCAACCAGCTGATATTGAAGCTGCCAAGTAAGTTTTTGTGGAGATTTTGAAATGAGTGCTAATCATCACGACGAACATCACGATCACGCCCCTTCAGGTATCGGCCGTTGGCTATTTACAACCAACCACAAGGATATCGGGACACTTTATCTCTGGTTAAGCTTTATCATGTTTCTGGTGGGTGGCGCCATGGCGATGGTTATCCGCGCAGAGCTGATGTACCCTGGTTTACAGGTCGTTGACCCCAACTTTTTCAATCAGATGACAACGGTTCATGGGCTTGTCATGGTGTTTGGTGCGGTTATGCCGGCGTTTGTTGGCCTGGCGAACTGGCTGATTCCTATGATGATTGGCGCGCCTGATATGGCGCTTCCGCGAATGAATAACTGGAGCTTCTGGATTCTCCCGGTTGCTTTCAGCATATTGGTCGCTTCAGTAATCATGTCTGTTATGGGTTTGGGCAGTGCGCCAAACTTTGGCTGGACATTCTATGCACCACTTTCTACAACTTATGCACCTGCAAGTACTGATTTCTTTATCTTTTCTGTCCACTTGATGGGGCTCTCATCCATCATGGGTGCAATCAATGTTGTCGTCACCATATTCAATATGCGTGCACCTGGCATGACTCTGATGAAAATGCCCTTGTTCGTCTGGACCTGGTTGATCACAGCGTTTTTGCTGATTGCTGTTATGCCGGTACTGGCAGGTGCAGTTACGATGATGCTGACAGATCGTCACTTCGGCACCAGCTTCTTTGATGCGGCGGGTGGTGGTGACCCGGTACTGTTCCAGCATATCTTCTGGTTCTTCGGTCACCCTGAAGTTTACATCATGATCCTGCCTTCATTTGGTGTGGTTTCAGCCATTATTCCTACCTTTGCGCGGAAACCACTGTTTGGCTACGCGTCGATGGTTTACGCAACCGCTTCTATTGCCCTGCTGTCGTTTGTCGTCTGGGCTCACCATATGTTTACGGTTGGCATTCCATTGGCCGGCACCTTGTTCTTCATGTACATGACCATGTTG
>JAGRJA010000347.1 GCA_020443005.1 Pseudomonadales bacterium | reverse complement strand
TAAACTCTTCGGTGAGTGATAATCAAGTCAATGTCAATTTTCTGGATTCCGACGGGAAGGAACAAGTTGAAGTTTTCGATCGCCTGATTGTCTGCGTTGGACGAAAGCCCAATACAAAAGGGCTGTTGGCAGAAGACTCCGGTGTGATGCTCGATGAGAGGGGGTCAATTCATGTCAATGATTTTTGCATGACAGATGTTCCCGGCATTTATGCCGTGGGTGATGTTGTGAGAGGCCCGATGCTAGCCCATAAAGGTTCCGAAGAGGGAGTAATGGTTGCGGAAAGAATTGCTGGTCAAAAATCATCTGTAAACTATGACATTATCCCAAATGTAATTTATACACACCCTGAAATTGCATCAGTTGGCTTGACAGAGGAGCAGGTGAAAGCCAACGGCGATGCGTATAATGTTGGTATGTTTCCTTTTGCGGCTTCCGGAAGAGCGTTGGCAGCAAATGAAACAGAGGGCATGGTAAAAATAATTGCCGATGCAAGCAGTGATCGTATTCTGGGTTGTCATATTGTTGGGCCAAGTGCCGCCGATTTGGTTCAGCAGGTTGCAATTGCAATGGAATTCGGATCGAGTGCAGAAGACCTGGCACTTATGGTTTTTGCTCACCCGACGCTTTCCGAAGCTGTTCACGAGGCGGCTCTTTCGGTTAACGGGCACGCAATTCATATACCTAATCGAAAAAAACGATCTCAATAAACTTTTTCATCTTGTCTCGCTGGTTAACGACTGTTGTGGGAAGGTGTTTTTTGCGCTTAAATGTGCGCGTTTTTGGGCGATGGCAACTGAGTCATTCAATACTAACTGTAACTTACGGTAGAGAATATGAATCTACATGAATATCAAGGTAAGCAATTATTTGCGCAATATGGGCTGCCGGTATCAAGCGGCCATGCTGTTGATACACCCGAGGAGGCTGCTGAAGCTACCCGAAAAATTGGTGGAAACAAGTGGGTGGTCAAAGCCCAGGTGCACGCTGGTGGTCGGGGAAAAGCAGGCGGAGTAAAACTCGTTGATTCAGCGGATGAAGCAAAATCATTTGCAGAACAGTGGCTTGGAAAAAGACTTGTTACCTATCAAACGGATGAAAATGGTCAACCCGTCAGCAAAATTCTGGTTGAATCCTGCACAGACATTGCCGATGAACTGTATCTTGGCGCTGTAGTTGATCGCTCAAGTCGTCGAATTGTTTTTATGGCCTCAACAGAAGGTGGTGTTGAGATTGAAAAAGTTGCAGAGGAAACACCCGAAAAAATCCTCAAAGCGACGATTGACCCACTTGTTGGCCCACAACCCTATCAGGGAAGGGAGCTGGCCTTCAAACTCGGATTAAAAGGTGACCAGGTCAAGCAGTTTGTAAAGATCTTTACCGGTTTGGCAAATATGTTCAAGGAAAAGGATCTGTCTCTGATTGAAATTAATCCGCTTGTTATCAAGGAGGATGGAAATCTCCATTGCCTTGATGCCAAGATTGCTGTCGATGGTAATGCACTTTATCGCCATAAAGATTTACAGGCGATGGCCGATCCCAGTCAGGAAGACGAAAGGGAAGCACACGCCGCCGAATGGGAACTCAACTATGTTGCCCTTGACGGTACTATCGGCTGCATGGTGAATGGCGCTGGCCTCGCCATGGGCACTATGGATATTGTTGCCTTGCATGGCGGGTTCCCTGCCAATTTCCTTGATGTGGGTGGCGGTGCAACAAAAGAACGGGTAACTGAAGCATTCAAGATTATTCTCTCCGACGCAAATGTAAAAGCGGTGCTGGTTAATATCTTTGGCGGTATTGTGCGCTGTGACCTGATAGCTGAAGGCATCATTGGTGCCGTTGAAGAAGTAGGGGTCAAGGTTCCTGTGGTTGTTCGTCTTGAGGGTAACAATGCAGAACTGGGTTCAAAAAAACTGGCTGATAGTGGTTTGAATATTATTGCGGCTACATCCTTGACCGATGCTGCCGAGCAGGCCGTAAAAGCTGCAGGAGGTAAATAATGAGTATCTTGATAGACAAAAACACTAAAGTCATTTGTCAGGGGTTCACCGGCTCGCAAGGCACCATGCATTCGGAGCAAGCCATTGCATACGGCACCAATATGGTTGGCGGTGTCACGCCCGGAAAAGGTGGCCAAACACATTTGGGTCTTCCCGTATTCAATACGGTCAAAGAAGCTGTAGAGATGACGGGTGCCGACGCCACTGTGATCTATGTACCAGCGGCATTCTGCAAGGACTCTATTCTTGAGGCAGCCAATAGTGGTGTGAAACTGATCGTTTGTATTACTGAAGGTATCCCAACACTCGATATGCTTGATTGCAAGGTCAAGTGCGATGAATTGGGTGTCCGTCTTATTGGCCCCAACTGTCCAGGGGTCATCACGCCGGATGAGTGCAAAATAGGTATCATGCCAGGTCATATCCATAAAGCCGGCAAAGTGGGTATTGTGTCCCGTTCGGGTACATTGACCTATGAGGCAGTAAAACAGACAACAGATGCCGGCTTTGGTCAATCGACTTGTGTTGGTATTGGCGGTGATCCAATTCCCGGTTCCAACTTTATTGATATTCTGGAAATGTTCCAGAATGACCCAAAAACGGAAGCCATAGTGATGATTGGGGAGATCGGTGGCAGTGCGGAAGAGGAGGCAGCTGCCTATATCAAGGCCAATGTAACCAAACCGGTCGTTTCCTATATCGCGGGTGTAACGGCACCTAAAGGCAAAAGGATGGGGCATGCTGGAGCCATTATTTCCGGTGGCAAGGGCACTGCCGATGAAAAATTTGCCGCATTGGAAGATGCCGGTGTTAAAACGGTAAGGAGTTTGGCTGAAATCGCTAACGGTTTGAGAGAAGTCACTGGCTGGAGCTGATCATCGAGGTTCATTGCAACAACAGAAAAAAACCGGCATAAAAGCCGGTTTTTTTTTGAAAACTTTACTGATGCTGCCAAATTAGCTCAATCACTTTCATCAGTTTCGTTAACGGTGGAGATATTCGTAGCATGAAGCCCTTTTGGGCCTTCAATCAAGTCATAGTTGACTATTTGACCTGCTTTGAGCGTTTTGTACCCCTCCATGGTAATAGAAGAGTAATGGGCAAATAAATCCTCTCCAGTGTCTTCAGCGAGTATGAATCCATAACCCTTGGCATTGTTAAACCACTTCACTGTACCCTTGGCCATCGTTTTCCTAACTCCATTCAGTCTCCATTTTTATGATTCGGGAGTCATTTTCAGAAATACGGGTGATCGTAGTTTTTACCATCACCGTATCAATAAGAAACGAAATACTGCGTACACCCTTTCCATTCTTTTGTATACAGTAAATGGGGCGTAGTCAAGTGTTAAATTGGGGTCTTCAGGCCTTTCGGATTGAAATATCGCATTTTGCCACAAGATTAAGTCAAGAAACCGACGATGTTTGTGTAGAATAGAAATGAATCAAACGAGGTATCTACAAGGTTTTTGAATGAATCACAGGCTATCTGATAAAAATCCGTTCAATGATCACGCTGATGATCACAACGGCTCTCTGGCGCTTGAAAAATCAAGACCCAGACTTAAAACACCCAAGATGTACAAGGTGCTAATGCTGAATGACGATTACACCCCGATGGACTTTGTGGTTCATGTTCTTGAAGCCTTTTTTCATATGAACCGTGAAAAAGCAACAAGGGTCATGCTGCAGATTCATACTGAGGGACAGGCCATTTGCGGTGTTTATACCCGTGACATTGCAGAAACAAAAGCAGAACAGGTGAATTTGTATGCTCGTGAAAACCAGCACCCACTGTTGTGCGAAATACTCATCGCTGATTCTGGTGACAGTGGATAATGACAGTCTGGATTCAATGGTTTTCTCTTCCGCCAGAAACTATTCAAGAGGTAATACATTATGTTGAGTAAAGATCTCGAAGCCAGTTTGAACGATGCCTTCCATGCAGCGCGCACCCGTCGGCATGAGTTTATGACGGTAGAACACCTTCTTTTGGCCTTGCTGGACAATGAAGCTGCAGTTTCTGTATTGCAGGCTTGTGCAGCCGATATTACACGCTTGAGAATGCAACTCATTGAATTTCTCGAGCAAACGACACCTTT
>JAGRJA010000346.1 GCA_020443005.1 Pseudomonadales bacterium | reverse complement strand
GCTTCCCGTTCCCACGAAGCCCTTACCAGGTAACATTTTTCAAGCTCAAAATATTTTTTTAAAAATATTCAGAAATAAGTATAAGAAAACTGAAAGTCGTTGCGACTAATGCTCAGATTCTCACTACAACACTCAAAACCTTCCAGTTTTTAGTCAGGAATCCTAACAGTAACGCTTAATTGTACAGTGAAAAAGGAAATTAAAATGAAAAAGCAGTTTATCTCTACCTTCGCAATGTCTTCTGTTTTGGCCGCCAGTGCTTTTGCATTGAATGCCTCAGCAACAGAAAACCCTTTTGCCTTCAAAACTATGGGTCAAGGGTATCAAGTCGCCGAAGCGGAGATGAAAAAAGCCGATGGCAAATGTGGTGAAGGCAAGTGTGGCGCCGAAAAGCAGGTTAAGAAAGCTGATGGCAAATGTGGCGAAGGCAAGTGCGGCGCTGAAAAGCAGGCTAAAAAAGCCGATGGCAAATGTGGCGAGGGCAAGTGCGGCGCTGAAAAGCAGGTTAAGAAAGCCGATGGCAAATGTGGCGAAGGTAAATGTGGTTCGAGCAAATCCTGATCTTGCGCAATGAGCACAGTTCAAGGGTCGCCCGCTCGGGCGATCCTCTTTCACAAACCGATAACCCCTAGGGAAAACGCAATGAAAACAGCTCTGGCCGGTGCAGGATTGGGTTTAAGGAGAGAACTCTTTCACTCCTTGAAAACCAGTGACCTCGCGGATATCGACTTCTTTGAAATAGCGCCAGAAAACTGGCTTGATCTCGGTGGTCGTTATGCCCGCGACCTGCGATTTTTCTCGGAACGAAAGCCCATCGTTTGCCACGGATTATCACTGTCTTTGGGGGGGACGCTGGAGCTGGATGTTGAATTGCTGAAAAAGATCAAGACCCTGTTGCGCACTCACAACATGCCGTTATACACCGAGCATTTGTCCTGGTGCACGGATCAGGGGCATCTTTATGACCTGCTGCCCATTCCCTGCTCGATGGAAGCCGTGCAGTGGGTAGCCCAACGCATCCGTCAGGCACAGGATATTCTGGAAATGCAGATCGGCATCGAAAACGCGTCTTACTATTTCAACCCGCCCGGGGCAGAAATGCGCGAAGAGGAATTTATTGCGGCCGTGGTGGCAGAGGCAGATTGTCTGCTCCATCTGGACGTCAACAACCTCTACGTGAACAGTCAAAATTTCGGGTTTGACCCACGGGCTTATCTTCAGAGCCTGCCCCTGGAACGGGTGTGCTACCTGCATGTGGCCGGGCATTATGTGGAAGCGGACGGCATGATCGTCGATACCCACGGCAGCGCGGTCATTGACCCTGTTTGGGCCTTGTTGGAGCACACTTACCAGCAGATTGAACAACGGTCTCCACAACGCTCAAGAGTGCAGCTCCCCACTTGCCTGGAGAGAGACTTCAACATCCCTCCCCTGGCGACATTGCTCAGCGAAGTCGAACAGATTCGAGAGCTACAGCACCACCATAACCAACACGGCATCCATCAACCCGGTAATACCGATTCCTGCATGGCACGTCAGAACGCCGAATCCTCCAAGGCCTGCGCATGAACACCGTATCCATTAACCCGGAAGTATCACCAACGCCCCAGGCCCCTGCCGGCCTTGCAAGCTTTCAACAGCAAATCGGTGCCTATCTGCGCAATCCGGACCTGGCACGCCCCGAGTCCTTGCCGTCCCGCCCGGCGGAGATATACAGCGAACTGGTCTTTAACAACCTGTGCAGCTTTGTAAATGCCTGTTTTCCTGTGTGCAGAACCCTGCTGCCTCAACGCCATTGGGATGCGTTAAGTCGGCAATTTTTCCGTGACTGGTTCAGCCACCGCCCTCTGTTTCACGAAATTCCGGGGGAATTTCTGGACTATCTG
>JAGRJA010000345.1 GCA_020443005.1 Pseudomonadales bacterium | reverse complement strand
TACTCATCCACCTGTTCTTTTGTTGTAACAAGGTGGTCGCCAAAACTCACGCCATAAAATCCCAATTCTTCTGCGAAACGGGCGCATGCCACAATTTGATCGAGCTCGACAAAAGCCAGCGATTGCCAGAACTTCACTCACACCCCCTTTTCTTGGCGTCTTGTAATCCTTGACAAGGATTATAGCCACGACTATTTTATAGTTGCAACTATATTTTATGGCTTATAGAATCAATGCGGTTTTTACACCGGGCCCGAATCATGAACAACTCAGCCTTGAAAAAACGAGAATCGACACGCATAAGGGTTATCGAAGCTGCCATTAACTGTATTGACCGGGAAGGCTTCCACGCCGCCCATACCAATCGCATCGCAAAGGCCGCCGATGTCAGTTGGGGTGTAATCCAGTATCACTTCGCCGACAAGGATGGCCTTCTACAGGCAGTGATTGATCATATCTTCGATGACTTTTCGCAGACTCTCTCTGAAACCGCTTTGACGCACACCGACCTTCAGGACAGAATCCGGCAAATAATTGAAGTCGTCTGGCGACTGGTCAGCAAAAAGGAATATCGTGTCTCTATCGCCATCCTTCGCAATTCCGGGCAGGACCCCTCCTCCTCAATCGATGGACAGCAACAACTCAGTCGCTGGGCAAAAAAAACCGACAGGCTCTGGGATAAATTACTCAGTGGTATACCGTGTGATACCGAAAAAAGCCAAATGGCGCGGCATATTCTTTTTGCCACCCTCAGGGGAATGGCCGATGAAGTGAATCCGAGAAAAAGCCGCCGCAAAAAACAAATGGAGAAAGAGAGGGAGGCACTGGCAAAAGCAATAACATTTTTATTAACCTCGCCTTAAATACCTGCGCATTAAACAATGCACACTGCGCATAATTGATACGCAATATCAGGGCTGAAAAATCAATTGTTACAATCAATTTAATGGGTGAATTTAATAATGGATTATCGGAGAAACAAAAAACACATTAATGCTGCTTAATGTAATCTTTCATCACCGACTCGCCCAATTCCTTTCCGGCCAGAGAAAGTTCTCGATTGATTTTTGGCAGGGCTTTGGTCATTCTGGCGAAACTTTCGCTTTGCGAAAAGCGCATGATGTCAACGATTTCATCCGCGTCAAACTGACGAATAATATCTCTCTCGTTCAACGCAGCCCCCTTTACAAGCTCGGAAAAAATGACACGGAACCAGCGATTGACTGCCGGTTTTTCAGCGTAATAGGCCAGCTCTTTCAAATCCTCGTAAGAGAGATTTCTTGCGTAGATTGTAGCGGCGACAGCTTCAAAATCCTCTTCTTTGATGTTCGCATAGGCGCGATGCATTAACTCAGCCAAACCGGGTTGATCATCCGCTATCCTCTCAATCTCCATTTGCATACTAATGAGCGCCATATTGCCAACTCCAATACTGTGCAGAAAACGCTTTGCTGTAACAATATGTGCTTGTGGAATATCCAACGGTTTTTCAGAAACACAGGCAGACAAGCAAAAAATGCAAAGCATTAAGCAGAAACCATGGCGTATGCGGTAAAACATAATTCAAAACTCCCCCGGAAATATTTCAATCTGTAGCTTGAGTAAAAACACTGATACTACTCAACAATGCGACAAGCTGTCTCATCGAAACCACAAATGCTATCTAGTAAATCATGACTGCGTCATAAGTGCCGTTATTGAGGCGCTCCCAATATTTTGGCTGCAGTATCACATCATAGCTTGCTGACTTGTTTTCAAAGATGACTTCTCCGCTAACTTTAACCGGTGAATGCTCTGCGAGTTCAATATTGCAAAATCCTCTTTCATATACCGCAAGGGTTTTGCTTCGAAAACCTCGCTTCACCTGTTTGAGCTTGAGCACACCTTCATCTCGTTCCTGCAAGATCGACAAGCCGTCGTTCACGCTGGCGGTTTGTGTCAAAGCCATTTTTTCACCTTCAAGCTTCGGATCATCGTGTTCAAAAACAATCACCAGACAATAAGGGTTTCTGTATTCGCAGATATTGGGATCCTTACTGACCTGACGGTAACCCGGTTGAAGAGAAACCGTTAAAACACCACCGTGCAAACTGATTTTTGCTTCCTCATACCCATAGTGCCTGTATTTGTAGGTGCAGCCAACCAAAGCGAAAGAAAACAACAGGATAGCAACACACCTTCTCATCACACTCAACCTCGTACTTTTTATTTTCAGGGTAACCGTGCCAGAACCGCTAATAATAACATTCTGACACAACCGGCGCAGTCTGTCTGTTCAAGCCTCAACCAATAACATCGGGCTCAATCTCGAGCTTCACGCCAAAACGGTGGTTGATATCTTTTTCGATTTCACCTGCAAGTGCCAGTAACTCGGCACCCGTCGCATCACCATAATTCACCAGCACCAGTGCCTGGTCCGTATGAACCCCCACCCGGCCATGTTGATGCCCTTTCCATCCAGCCTGATCAATCATCCAGGC
>JAGRJA010000344.1 GCA_020443005.1 Pseudomonadales bacterium | reverse complement strand
TGCTGCACTGAAGAATACCCTGCGTCAGGCGCCTGATGTCATTCTTATCGGAGAGATCCGATCAAGGGAAACCATGAATCATGCGATTGCATTTGCTGAAACAGGTCACCTGGCCCTGGCCACCCTTCATGCCAATAACGCCAACCAGGCACTGGACCGGATCATTCACTTCTTCCCGGCTGATCGTCATTCCCAGTTGTGGATGGATCTTTCATTGAACCTGAAGGCCGTTGTGGCCCAGCAGTTGGTTCCAACGCCTGACGGTGAAGGCCGGCGTGCGGTCATCGAAGTTTTGATTAACACACCTCTGGTTGCAGACCTTATTCGCAAGGCTGAAATTCATGCGCTCAAGGAGCTGATGAAAAAGTCAACCGATCTGGGTATGCAGACCTTTGATCAGGCGCTTTATGACCTGTATGACGCCGGCGAAATCACTTATGAAGATGCGCTGCTTCATGCCGACTCCAAGAACGACCTGCGCTTGATGATCAAACTGGGTTCGGAGTCGGATGCCGACTCGCTGAGTGAGGCAACTGATGGCTTGACCTTGCAGGCTGATGAGGACTCCCGGTCTGGCGGTGGCATGAGTTTCCGTCGTTAGGCTCATCTGTGCGGACGCTCTGAGGGCTTAAGGTCGGTTCAGCGTGGACAGCCACGATTCAAGGATACAGTGTGCGGCGAGACTGTCGACGGGGTCGCTGGCATAACCGGCTTTACGGTGCCTTCCCGTTGAAGCCTCTCTGCTTTTGGCTTCAAAGGTAGACAACCTCTCGTCTGCCAGCTCCACAGGGACACCGTAACGACCGTTGAGTTGTCGGGAGAAGCGTTCAGCCTGTGCACAAAAGTCACTTTTGCTGCCATCCATGTTCAAAGGCAAGCCAACAATAAGCAGGGAAGGCTTCCATTCGTTGATAGCTTGCGTTATCGCATCCCAGTTGATCGTTTGTCGGTGGTTCTTGATCACACCAAGTGGAGAAGCTGTGCCAGTGACAGTTTGGCCAATGGCTACCCCGATTTGGCGAGTGCCAAAATCAAAACAAAGAACGCAGCCGTCCGGCTTGCCCGCTTCAGGCATGCCCTGCCTGACGGGAGATGAGGTCGAGATTAACACCCAGGGGCAACAAGGCCTTATGAGCAACCTCGGCATCGGGTGTGTCAAAAATAAGACGGCTTGAGGCAGAGACCGAAAGCCATGCATTTTCAGCCATTTCCTGCTCAAGCTGACCAGCGCCCCAGCCCGCGTAACCCAGGGCAAAAAGTGATTTTTTGGGCCCCTGATTGTGGGCAATATCAAAAAGAATGTCATGAGAGAGTGTCAGGGCCAGTTTGTCTGTAATTGGCAGTGTGTACTCCCAGCGTTGGCGTCGCTTGTTGTCCATTGAGTGGAGAATAAAGCCGCGCTCGGGTTCAACAGGTCCTCCAAGAAAGACAGGCTGCTCAGTTGTTTCGCCCTCTATGTTAAGCTCCTCGAGAATTTCGCCAAAGCTGATATCAGCAGCGCGGTTAATGATAATGCCCATGGCGCCATCTTCGTTATGTTCGCATAGGTAAACGACACTGTTGGCAAATTCGGGACTGACAAGATTGGGCATTGCTATCAAAAGCTGGTTTTTCAGGCTCACAGGCATGTTGCAGGGTGCGACTTTGGGTGGAGAGGGTTCCGGAGGCATCATTTCTTTCATGCAGGCATAATAGAGCCAGCCTTGTACCACTTACAAGTGTTTTGCAAAAAGGCGTGTTCTGTCAGTTGAAATAAACAGGCGCTCTTAGCGAGTTGATAATGAGCCCTTGCCAAATTGCCAGGTGCGAATGATCTCGAGCTGGTCGACATGTTTACGCAGCTCGGGGGGGAATGGTGGAAAGGGTGAGGCAAGTTTTACCGTCATGATGGCGGCATTGTCGAGAACAGGCTGCCCGGATGACTGGGTTATTCTGATATTGGCGACTTCACCGTTACTGTCGATAGCGACCAGTAATCGCAGACTGCCGGAGATTTTTCTTGAGCGGGCTTCCTCTGGGTAGTATCTGTTTCCCAGACGCTCGATTTTTTCCTGCCAGATTGCCAGATATTCGGCCTCGGGGGCAGATTTTGCTGAAACAGCTGTCAGCGTGCTGATGCGTGGTTTTTTTGCGTATTCCTGGCGCAAGCGGTCAAGTCTTGCATGTAAGGTTGCAATTTCACTTCTGTCCGGTATCAGAGTATCGCTATCATCATCAAGAAATATTTCAGAGATTTCTCGCCGGTCCTCTACGGTGTTGTTGACAGTGAAGTTATTGTTGCTCGCGGTGCTGGTGATCACGGATTTATCCCGGATTGGCGTGTCAGTAGTGCTCCTCAGTCGGAGCTCATTCTGGATTTCCCGGGCGACGGTATCTTTAAACGCGCTGATTTGGTCGGTGGTCATTTGTTGTTTTTCATTGGCTGTACCACTGGCCTCCTGGTCAGTTTGAGCAAGAAAGTCAGCATTATCCTGTTCAAGCTCGGCGGGCTGTGTCGCGATCGTTATTTCCAGTGTAGGCGGTATCGAATGATGCTGTGAGCTTGAGAAGTCGATGCCGAGGATCATGACGGCGTGAAGCAATGTAGCAACAAAGACAGAAAAGGCCAGTGACGGATTTTGCTGCCCAGTGTAGGTTTCGGCGATGGTATCGGAAATCTCGATCACTTTGTTTCTGTCTGGTTTTCAGTCATTTTGAGGTTTATCGAGCAGTTTCGCCTGTATGGCGTCCATCAGTCTGTCGGCAATGGCGGTGTTATGGTTTTGATCGATTTCCCGGATGCAGGTGGGGCTTGTGACATTGATTTCGGTCAGGAAGTCACCAATGACATCAAGCCCGACAAACAGTAATCCTTTTTCGCGGAGTGTGGGGCCAACCTGATGGCATATCCATCGATCCCTGTCGCTTAAAGGCCGGACTTCCCCGCGTCCGCCAGCGGCGAGATTTCCGCGCGTCTCTCCTTCTGGAGGAATTCTGGCAAGGCAATAGGGTACGGGTTCACCGTCAATCATGAGAATCCGTTTGTCGCCCTGTTTTATTTCGGGCAGGAAGCGTTGGGCCATGATTGGCTGTTTGCCAAAATGGGTCAGGGTTTCGACGATGACACTGAAATTGGGGTCGTTTCTTCCAACCCGGAAAATGGATGCACCTCCCATGCCGTCCAGCGGTTTCAGGATAATATCGTCATGTGTGGCGTGGAATTTTTTGAGCGCTGGTTTGGAGCTGGTAACGAGAACCGGAGGGCAGCATTGGGGGAACTGTGTTGCGAACACTTTTTCGTTGCAGTCGCGAAGGCTCTGAGGCCGGTTGACGACCAGGGCTCCTCTCCTTTCTGCATCTTCAAGAATATAGGTGCTGTAAATGTAGTTGGTGTCAAATGGCGGGTCCTTTCTCATCAGTATTACATCCATGTCCGAAAGCGGCATACTGCGTTTCTCGCCGATACGGTAGTAGTTGTCGGGGTTCTGAAACACTTCCAGCGGCCTCGCAAGCCCTCTGCTTTCCCCGTTCTCCAGATAGAGATCATTCTGCTCCAGGTAAAAGAGCTGCCACTTTCTGGATGCCGCTGCCCAGAGCATGGCCAGCGTGCTGTCCTTTTTGTAGTTGATTTTGTCGATGGGGTCCATCACCACAGCTAATTTGACGGTCATTGTTGATGCCTGTGAGAGAGTAGTTGTTGAAGTGACTGCTTGTCGTTTCCGGCATTGTAAACTTACGGGTGAAAAAGCCGGTATGCAACTCTATTTTATATGTCTGTGAAGTAATTCAATTGCAGGTCTCTGTGGTGTATAGATAAAAGCGAAAAACTGTGTTAAAAGGTATCTCTGCATCTGGTTGTGCAAGACAGCTTTATTGCCGGTTTTTTAACCGTCAGCTGTCAGGTATCATCTTTGAACAAGACAAAAAATCAAGGCGGTATGAATGGGCGCAAATCTTGAAAATCTGAAAATTATGGTTATCGACGACAGTAAAACAATTCGTCGGACAGCCGAAACCCTGCTTCAGAAGGCAGGTTGTGAAGTGGTTACTGCGACGGATGGTTTTGATGCCTTGGCGAAAATTGCCGATACCCGGCCAGACCTTATCTTTGTGGATATTATGATGCCTCGTCTCGATGGTTATCAGACCTGTGCACTGATCAAGAACAACAGTGAGTTCAAGAGCACGCCGGTTATCATGTTGTCGAGTAAGGACGGCTTGTTCGATAAGGCCAAGGGTCGCATAGTCGGGTCTGATCAATATCTGACAAAACCTTTTAGCAAGACGGAGTTACTGGGCGCTATTGAGGAGTTTGCGGGCAAGTAGACCTGGTTAGAAAATAAAGTTTTGAGGACGGAAGCGTTATGACCTGTGTATTGATAGTTGATGATTCGCCAACAGAAACCTATAAGATGGAGAACATCCTCAAAAAGAACGGTTTTGAAGTGGCGAAGGCCGAGAACGGCACCGAGGGTGTTGCGACGGCAAGAAGGGTTTTGCCTGACCTTGTGTTGATGGATGTTGTTATGCCCGGCCTGAACGGTTTTCAGGCGACCCGGCAGTTGACCAAAACGCAACAAACCAGCCATATACCGGTTATCATCGTGACCACAAAAGATCAGCCAACCGACAAGCTTTGGGGCAAGCGTCAGGGAGCCAAGGGCTATCTGGTGAAGCCGGTGGATGAAAAAGAGTTGATATCTTCAGTAAAAAGGGTGCTTGCCGGTGAGGAGCTCATCTGAGTTGGGTGTGAGTCTTGAATCAGGGGGGTGTAAAGGTTAATGTCTGAAAAGAAAGCGTTTGCAGCGCTTCGTGAACTGTCGCGACTCAGTCGCCAGTCGGCAGCCGGTCTGCCGGCGCAGGTAGATGTAAAGCCTTATTGGTCGGGAATAGGTTTCACGCTGTTTGGAAAGAAATTTGTGGCTCCTATGGGCGAGGTGTCTGAGACCCTTGAAGTGCCTCCCTTTACGCACTTGCCGGGTGTAAAAGGGTGGGTGAAAGGCGTGGCGAATGTGCGCGGCCGCCTGTTGCCGATAACCGATTTGGCAGAATATTTTGGTGGCAAGCTTGAATCGGGTAGGCGCTCCCAGCGCGTACTGGTTCTGGAGCAGGGTGAAATCTACAGCGGGTTGATGGTTGATGGTGTTTATGGAATACAGCGTTTTCCCGTTGACGAATATGCTCCAGTGGTGAGGGGTGTTGATCAAGAAGCGTTGAAGCCTTATTTACAAGGTACATTTCTTGATGAGAGTACAGCTGAGCCGTGGATTGTTTTCAGTCCCTGGATGCTGACAAAGGATGAAGCATTTTTTCAGGCGGCAATTGCCTGATTGTGTTTTTGGGGTTTCTATTTTGAGGGGTATAGGCTTTTTTGCCAGGAGTGAACTATGAAAGCAAAGAAGGGAGGCGCCGCAAGCGCATCTAATGTAGGAAGTGTTTTTGTGCTTGGCGCGTTGATAGTCAGTGTCGGCCTGATTGTTGCCAACCTGTTTATTATGGGGCAAGGTTCCCAGCAGGATCAGAAATATCTTCAACTGGCTTCGGATATCAGGGTTCAGACATTCCGTGCGATTACCCAGGCGCGTGATGCAACTTCCGGTCAGGCTGCTGCTTTTAGTGGTCTCGAGTCCACGATGGAGGCGATGACCGATATCAGTAATGCGTTAAGTGGCAAGTCCAGCAAACTGGTTGCTGAAATGCCTGCAGAGCTTAAAAATTATGATGAGATCTGGGGGCGTGTAAAGGCCAACGCAGACTCTATCGTGCAGCGTAAAGAGCAGATTATTTTCCTCCATGATGTTGCCAAGCGACTCAACCAGACGATTCCGGAGCTTCAGCAGGAATACGATAATGTTGTAGAAATCCTTCTCGAAAATGAGGCGCCGGCCGATCAGGTGGCTCAAGCCCGTTCCCAGTCCTGGCGCGCAGAGCGTATTGCCCGAAATGTTGACAAAATGCTTGCCGGTGGTGCGGATGCCAAGCAGGCGGCTGACCAGTTCAACTATGATGCCAGTCTTTTCGGAACGGTTCTGAAGGGTATGCGCGAAGGCAACAAGGCTATGCGCATTTCGAGGGTTACCGACAAGGATGCATTGGACAGCCTTGGCGAGGTAACGGAGTTGTTCAAGTTCGTAAGTGAGTCGGTTGACGATATCTTCAAGGCAACACCGGATCTTTTTGAGGCGCGTCAGGCAACCAATGCGCTGCTTGATGATCAGGCAGTTCTGCTGGAAGCGTTGACCAAGGTAACCCAGAAAATCGAAAGCTTGCCGGCAACCCGAACATTCAATACAACGACCTTGAGTATATTTGCAGCATTGGCACTGGGCTTTGTCGTTTTGTGGGGTGTGATGCGTTTGCAGGATACGCGCAAGGACTTGAAAGCCAAGGAAGACGAAAACAAGAATAACCAGGACGCGATCATGCGTTTGCTTGACGAACTGGCTGACCTTGCAGATGGTGACCTGACAACAACCGCGACTGTTACAGAAGATTTCACCGGAGCAATTGCAGACTCTATCAACTTCACTATTGACCAGTTGCGTATTCTTGTTTCCCAGATCAACGATACAGCGGTTAAGGTTTCAACGGCTGCCCAGGATACCCAGTCAACAGCATTGCATCTTGCCGAAGCATCAGAGCACCAGGCTCAGGAAATTGCAGGAGCTTCTGCTGCGGTTAATGAAATGGCGGTTACGATCGACCAGGTATCTGCCAACGCTGCCGAGTCTGCAGCGGTTGCGGAGCGTTCAGTATCCATTGCCAGCAAGGGCGCGGAAGTGGTGCAAAATACCATTCAGGGTATGGATAACATCCGTGAGCAGATTCAGGAGACCTCAAAACGGATCAAGCGACTTGGTGAGTCTTCACAGGAAATCGGTGACATTGTATCGCTGATCAATGATATCGCCGACCAGACCAACATTCTGGCTCTTAACGCTGCGATTCAGGCTTCGATGGCTGGTGAAGCGGGCCGCGGCTTCGCGGTAGTTGCGGATGAGGTTCAGCGACTTGCGGAGCGTTCATCAGCGGCAACGAAGCAGATTGAAGCGCTGGTTAAAACCATTCAGACAGATACCAATGAGGCGGTGGCCTCCATGGAACAAACCACTACCGAGGTAGTGCGGGGAGCACGCCTGGCTCAGGATGCGGGTGTTGCGCTTGAAGAAATCGAAAATGTATCTACCAACCTTGCAGAATTGATCCAGAATATTTCCAACGCGGCAAGGCAACAGGCCTCCTCGGCGGGCCACATCTCCAATACGATGAATGTTATCCAGGAAATCACTTCCCAGACATCCTCAGGTACCAACGCAACGGCGCAATCTATCGGTCACCTCGCAGAAATGGCGATCGATCTGCGAAATTCAGTGGCGGGCTTCAAACTGCCTGAGGAAGCAGGTGACTCGGATGACGGTATGTCTGATGGTTTCGGATTACCAGATGCCGACCAGTCGCCCTATGGTGACGATGAAGAGCAGGTGACGCTCTAGTAGAACAAGGGATTCGATAACACAAGGGGTTGTCGGGCAGTTTGGTCTTGCGGGGCAGGCTGCTCACATCATCAATAAACAGGGCTCCAGGCTTTAGCTGCCGTAGCTCAGTGGATAAACAGGTTCTGGATTGATGTCTTGGTCAATGCAGTCATTGCCCGATTTCACTGATGAAGATTTCGAGCGATGGCGCAAATTACTTGAAGAGCGTTCTGGGATACACCTTGTTCCCCAGCAGAGAACCTTTCTCAAGTCTCAGCTCAGCATTCGAATGCGCGAGCTGGGCGGTATTTCGGCCGATGACTACTATAACCAGCTGCGCGATGGCGTTCGTGGAATGGTTGAGTGGTCAAACCTGCTTGACAGGCTGGTTGTTAAGGAAACCAGTTTTTTTCGCCACATCCCTTCTTTTGATTTTATCCGCAATCAGGTTTTGCAAAAAATTGCATCTGGTCAAATGGGTTCATCTTTTGATGTCTGGAGTGTTGGTTGTGCCACTGGAGAAGAGCCCTATTCGCTGGCGATGCTGTTGAATGAGTGTTTTTCCCTGGCTGAAAGCAATGTTTTTTGGGGGGTTCAGGCAACCGATATCAGCTTGCAAGCATTGAATTATGGTCGGAAGGGTATTTATCCGTTGAGAAAGGCGGACATGGTAGATAGTGACATA
>JAGRJA010000343.1 GCA_020443005.1 Pseudomonadales bacterium | reverse complement strand
ATATTGTTTTTTACATAATTATGCGTGCGGGTTGTGACTTGCTCTCGAATGATATTGTCCGCAGCCTGCAACAGTTTCTGGAAGCTCAATGACTGATGGGTGCCAATTTTTTGAAAAAGTGGATTGCTGCTGTAGCGCATGGCTTGTCGAACATTCTCGCGCAAGGCCTTCGAGGGAATAGTGCCTTTGTGCGCACAAGCGCCTCCGACGAGTGAATGCTGTTCAATAACGACAGTGCTCTTGCCATGTTTGCTGGCATTCATTGCAGCACTTTCACCCGCAGGGCCTGTTCCTATAATAACGACATCATGAAGCATCAACTCTTCCGGTACGCAGTGAAAAAAACGGGATAGTATTTCGAATAAACAGATTGGCGCACATTATAGCGGATGCCGGCACATAAATAACCTTGCAGGGCAGGCTTCCTTGGCAAATATGCCCGGGCGAGATTGGCGGTGTCTATAACCGGAAGAGGGTAGAGGGTGGATACCTAAACCAAGTAGAATGGCGTTTTGAAAAACAGAGGCATCAGCATGCTCTCCGAAATAGACAGGGTTTTTGTTCAGGATCATCTGGCGCACCCTCGCACCTCCGAGCTTTCCGAAGTTGAAAGACAGCAATATTGTGAAACGATCAAACAGCTATTGAAGGAAAAAAATGCTGTTCTTGTGGCACATTATTACACCGACCCGATTGTGCAGGCGCTTGCCGAAGAAACCGGGGGCTGTGTGGCAGACTCTCTTGAAATGGCCAGATTTGGCCGGGATCATCCTGCTCGGGTACTGGTGGTGGCCGGTGTTCGTTTTATGGGGGAAACAGCGAAAATACTGACGCCCGATAAAACAGTTGTGATGCCGACGCTGGAAGCTACCTGTTCGCTGGATATTGGCTGCCCCATCAGTGAGTTTTCCGCCTTTTGTGATCAGCATCCCGACCGGACAGTCGTTGTGTATGCCAATACTTCTGCTGCGGTAAAGGCGCGTGCTGACTGGGTAGTGACTTCCAGTTGCGCCCTGAACATCGTTGAACATCTGATGGATGAAGGCAAAAAGCTGATTTGGGCGCCCGACAAACATCTGGGGGATTATGTACAGCGGGAAACCGGAGCCGATATGCTTTTGTGGCAAGGTAGCTGTATCGTCCACGAAGAATTCAAGGCCAGAGGTATCCAGGATTTGAAGGCGGTTTACCCGGATGCGCTGGTACTGGTTCACCCTGAGTCACCGAGAGCGGTTATTGAATTGGCCGATGTTGTGGGTTCGACTTCTCAATTAATCAACGCCGTAAAAACGCGGGGAGAAAAACGGTTTATCGTGGCAACAGATCAGGGCATTTTTTACAAGATGCAAAAAATGGCACCTGACAAGGCACTGATTATCGCTCCTACAGCGGGTGAAGGTGCAACTTGCAGGAGCTGTGCCAATTGCCCCTGGATGGCAATGAATGCCTTGCAGACGGTTGCGGAAACCCTGAAAGCAGGTGAAGCGGGCGAGTGGTTGGGCAATGAGGTGTTTGTAGAGAGTGAGCTGGCTGTAAGGGCAATGTTACCCTTGCAGCGCATGCTGGATTTTACAGCGACTACAAGCTAGCGGGTTGAACGCAGGTATGGCTTGTCTAGAGTTTTTCTGCGGCTTTCTCCATGTTTTCGATATCCCTGAGCCTTTGTTTGATTCTGGCATTTTGCAGTGTGTCATCCTTTAACAGCTTTTTGGCGTAATCGAGTTGTTTGCGCGCTTCATTGTAAATACCGTTAAGAATGAAGTATTCGGTTCGTGCCAGATGTACACCGGCTATATTGCCCGCCAAGCCGCGTACTTCTGCCAGATCGTACCAAAGAAGCGTGTCTTCCGGTCGTTCATAAACCATGTTTTCAAGTAATTTTTCCGTTGCCTTGAAGTCTCCTGTGTAAGTGAGTGTTCTGCTCATTTGGTAAAGCAAGGGATAGGAAGCCTTGTGCGTGTCGGCGGTTAGCGGTTTCAGGTAGTCGAGTGCTTTTTGGTGCTGACCCGATGCATTCAGATATTCGACATTGAGTATCTGGAAGAAGAGGTTATCAGAGTCCAGGTCCAGTAATGCCCTGATTTCCTTTTCGGCTGCTTCAAACTGGCTGGTCTTGATCAAGGCCAGCGCGTAACCGTATCGACTTGCAACGGGGTTAAGGCTTTCTCCGGCTATTTCGCTGCTGAAAAACTTGAGGGCGGTATAAGGGCTTTCTTCATGGTGAAAACGGATCCGGCTTCTCACCAGGTGAAAGGCGAGTGATTCGGGATAAGCCTTTGCAGGAAGTTTGTCAACGCGATTCCTTGTATCGGCGATGCGTCTTTCGGTGATGGGGTGGGTCAGCAGAAATTCCGGCATGCGATTAGTCATGAAGCGTGTTGTTCTCAGCATGCGCTCAAACATCACGGGTACGGCTTTGGGGTCATAGCCCGCGTTCATCATGGTTTCTATGCCGAGAGAGTCCGCTTCTGCTTCATACTGCCGACTGTATCGCAAACGGTTCTGAAGGCTGCCGGCTTGTGTGGCAGAGAGCGCGGCGATACCGGCATCGCCTTCAGTCGTGGCGATAAGGATAAGGCTGGCAAGCAGGGCAGCGAGTGTCGGTAATGAGTCCTGCTGGGCTTTTT
>JAGRJA010000342.1 GCA_020443005.1 Pseudomonadales bacterium | reverse complement strand
TAAGTCCTCTCCTCAGAAAAAGACAGTGATCGTAACGCAACGTCCACGACGGAAATATGTCAAACGAGAGGATTTTGATTTGAGTTCTGACGCGCATGTGGGTGACGATGCTCCCATTCCTGTTCTGCCTGAAAGCAAAGCGGTTACGGTGGCGGCTGATCTTCCTGAGGAAAAAGTCGATGAGGGTAAATGCGTTACTACGTTACCGGTAGAAACCATCCGAATGATTCGTTTGCCACGCTTATTGGAGATTCTTGGCATTTCACGCAGTAGCTACTATGACTGGTCGAACCCCAAAAGTCCTCGATATGACGCTACCTTACCCAAGAAATATAGCTTGGGTGTCAAATCGGTTGGCTGGCGTTTGGATGAAGCTTTGTCTTGGGTAGAAAACAAGTCTGCAGTAGAGGGTCGATAAGATGAAGATTCAAGCAAACTCTGAAGAAGCCTGCAAGTTGGAGCAGTTTATGTCGGCGATGGGATACCCAGGGGTTTTAAGCTCCGGGTATTACCAGCAAAATCCGCTAAGCTGTATGCCTTTTCCTAAATTCCAGCATGCCATGAGTGAAGTGGCAGAGCGCATTCAGGTAGGGCACTGGCTCGTGATTCCCGCTGGTCTGGCAGCGTTGGCAGTTGCCTCTCAGTGGTCAATAAAAGTGCGAATACCGGAAGCCTTGGGTAATCAGGTACACCCTTCATTGATTATTTATTGTGTTGCATTGTCGGGCGAGGGTAAAACACCGGTTGAAGACCTGTTATTTGAAGCAGTGAAGGCATTTCATGCTGAAGAAAAACAGTGTTTTAAGGAACGCAACGCATTGTACAAACACGACATGATGCTGTGGGATGACAAGTTACAAGGACTTCGCTCACGACGAAAAAAAGCTGTGCGATATGGACATGCTGTCGATAAGATTGAGGCCGAGCTGGTTGCACATCTGCAAGTGGAGCCTGTAAAACCCATCCAGATTAAGTTGATTTATCAAGACACGACCAGTTCAGCCTGTTTTGGCGGGTTGAACAGTGGATTTCCCTCAGCGATTCTTAAGTCAACTGAAGGCAGCATTGTCACAAACAGCAAGCTGATTCGTGAGGATGGCGCGAAGCTTTGTTCACTCTACAGTGGTGAGACATTGACCATAGACCGAGCGAATGAAAACAGTTATGAGCTGGACGCACAGTTATCCCTTTTGATAATGACCCAACCATCAAAGCATGAGCAGATGATGCTTAAAATTGGTGAGGACATACGAGGTGTGGGTCTTCCGGCCAGAGGGGTGGTGTTTGATGGGCCTTCTTTTCAGGATCAGCGTGATCCCGATAAGATTACGGTACATACTGAACACACACGGGTTTTCAACGCGCGTATAGCGGAGCTTCTGCAAGAAATGCGCGATGGATTCTATGACCCGGGATTCAGTCCCAAGGACATTGGCTTCACGCCAGAGGCAACCCGTCGTTTGATAGAGATCAAGCGTATCTATCAGGTAGCTACGCGAAAGGGTGAAATCCTTGAAGGTGCGAAAGACCATGTGGCAAAAGTCATCGAGAACCTGGCTCGCCTCTCAGCTCTGTTGCATCACTTCGAGGGTTTTTCGGGTGACATCTCGGTGCGAACTGTCAATGGGGTGTTGCCTATCTGCCTCCAGTCGACACTCTCTTTTTTGAGCCTGTTCGTGCCCGATCCAGAGGTGGATGCCAATGCGGATGCAGAGCGCTTGTGGCCCTGGTTATTGGGCTTCAAGAATCAGGGAATCTATCGCTTTATCAATAAACCTCGAATCGTGCGTTATGGCCCCAATTCCATGCGAACGCCCAAGCGGGTAGAAAGAGCACTGGATGTCTTGCTGCTAAAGGGTCTCATTGCATTGGTTCCCCATGGCAAGGGAACCGGTGAGTGCGTGGACCTGTACCCCGGCATAGCGCTCAACTTTATGGGTACGCCGACCGCTACACTCCGCTAGTTCGATCAGTGGTGATTTTAAGGCCGTCGCTTGACGGCCTTTTTTTTGGTTTATTCTCTGTCAATCATTTTATTTGGGTTTTCTTGGTGATGCTCGAATCTGTGATCTGTTGTGGTCGTCCTGCGACCTGAATTGGTGCATCAAGAGAAAGCAAGTGGCTAGGGTTTGGCTCAAAAGGCTGCTATTTCCGCTACCGTAGCGGAAATAGCGTATAAAAAAATACACCACCTAAAAAAAACTGAAAATTGGACGTTCTCGTACAAGTAATCTCAGCTAACTTCAAGGAGTTCGTTTTCGGCATACGATGTCTTCCCTTCAGGTCTAATAAGGGCTGCCAGTTTCTGAATTGCTGCGACTGATTCTGCATTAGTTTATATATACATACACATTACACATACACACTTCAAATCTCTCCAGTCTTATACCCCATAACATTCCAATCTACGTACCATCCATTCCGCTCTGCATACAGGCCAATCTAAACTCCACCCATACTTTCCAGTTTGCCTACACTTTTAATTCTCTTTCTCCAAAATCCTCCTTCCTGCAAACCCACACAATATATTCCTCAACTTCCCAATTCCTGTAATGCCACTATCTCGATTTCCCACATCTCAAAACCAGTATCCATTCATTTCAAACACCACCAACTGACGGCATAAAAAAATACAAATCGCCTTATTGCTATGTAGCAAACGCAATGAGGGTATTACCATGCAAACTGACTTCTGGGAGCCGCCTCAAGCGGCGACCCGTTATGACCTGATTACAGCCTTTCACCGACCCGCTGATCCAGGGGTACTGCATAAAGGCAAAAAACTGGAGGGAGAACTGATTGGCCAAAGCCGGGCCTGTATCCTGATTGAATCTTTTGTAGATCGGGTTCTGAAAAACGAGGCTTTACCGTATCAATGCTTACCATCCTCTCCCTGGCAGCCTGTGGTGCATGCAACCCCTTTGGGGAAACGGCTACGGGAAGTGATAGGTCTTCTGGGATTCTTTGACAGTTACCACGAATACTCTGAAAAGCTCTGTGCCTTCTTACACAGCTGCTGGCTGATCACGAGTATCTATGGGGTGTCATTACCCTTGCTCTCCCAGAAAGATATTCCACTGGATGGGGCGACAGCAGAGCATCTGAACGATATCGTGCGCAAGCTGAGGATGTGTGCAGGGGAGGGCTGGTTTCGACGGGCGGCCAGTGACCGTCGGTGGGAGTCTGGCGAGCGCACAAGAGCCACGGGGATGTTGGTTGAGAAAATCCTCAAGCACTATGCCCGTACTACCGTTGTACGGGTAGATCTGTCCTACCACAAGCGGGAGCAGGCGAGGCTTTCCATTGATACCGTTTACCAGCACCTGGATCAATTGCTCTACCTGAAAGACTGGCATCCCGTATTTGAACACCTGACCGGTTATGTCTGGGCACTGGAGCAGGGCAAGCACCAGGGCTATCACCTGCATACCGCCTTCTGCTTTGATGGTTCGCGTGTCTGTCGGGATGCGACTAAAGGCTTTGCCATTGCGGATGTCTGGGTGCAGGAGATCACTGGCGGGATGGGCAAGGCTAATATCTGCAATGCCCACAAGGAGCAGTATGACCCGAATCGTCTGGGTATCGGTGTCATTGACCGGCTGGATGGAGTGAGCTGCCTGAATACCATTGCAAGCCTGCAGTACCTGGCCAAGGAGAGCCAGTATTTGCGGATGAAGCCGACAGGGCGTCGCAGCTATGGCACTGGCTTGGCACCTTCACGTGAAACCCTGCAGGGCAGGCCCCCACAGCGTTTGCCGGACTGGCATTATGAATGCGGGCAGGGCTTAGAGTAGAAGACTTTACGAAAGCGGGGTGAGTAGGGTAGATTGTTCCTGAGCGTGAATTTACCTCCGCTCCACCGACCGGTGTTTGTCTGTTCCGACAGGGCAGGCAGCCATGATTCCCGTTTAAGGATCATAGGCCGTGATTGAAGAAATCATTGTTTATGAACTGACAGGAGATCGATCATGGCTTCACTCAGACAGCTGCGTTTATAGGCAGCACATCACCAGCACTTCCTTTGCTTCTATTGCCAGCGCCCGATGTGGGTAGACGGGGCAGTGGAGTCCTTTGCCCGCCAATACCGTTTAACGACCCGGCAGGCTAGTCTTTTACAGTGTACAGCCGAGCACTTGCAGGCACGACAGGACGGGGGCGAGGATACGGCTGATAATATTGTTGCAGCCTGTGCCTACTGCAATCGAAAGCGGCACAAGCGGCCAGTGCCCTTGCCGCCACAAGGTTATCGCCACCATGTCTTGAAGCGTGTAAGGAAAGGTAAGTGGCATCAGGTGATTTTCAGGGGTAGATGAATCTGCGTGGTAATAAATCTATTAAGTATTAGTCTTGGATAATGTGGGGGCTTACAGTACATTACAGCACATGAAGTTTGTCGTTACCTCCATTTGGGCATCTTCCTTAATTGGCTAAAAGCCTCCGTTACTCAAGCACAATAATAGGGATAGTAAGTGGACGTATTTGAATATCGTGACGCAATAATTCAAGACTACAGAAATTTCTCGACCAGCTTCACGAAAATCAAGGCACCCGATATTCGTGAGTTTGTCGATTCCAAATATGATGACGGTCAGTATTGGCCGGCACCGCTCATTCAGCTCAACCCTCATTTCGTGCAAGGTGGCAATGTAGAAAGCCTGGTTTCTAATGGCACATTGCACAGAGAGTGTGCGAACATTTTTCGTTTCGGGCGTAGCCCTTCTTCAGTTGGCGTAACTGCCCAGCTTCACAAGCATCAACAAGAAGCTATCGGTATAGCACAGTCGGGTCAAAGCTATGTTCTTACAACAGGCACGGGTTCCGGTAAATCCCTGTCTTATATTCTTCCTATTGTCGATGCCGTTCTGAAACAGAAGCAGTCTGATAAAAAGCCATCCATTAAAGCCATCATCATTTACCCGATGAACGCTTTGGTGAATTCCCAGCTGGAAGAACTGGATAAGTTTTTAGGTCACTACTCGGATAAGCCAGTTACATATGCCCGTTATACCGGGCAAGAGAGTCAGGATGAGCGCCATGCGATGGCCGCGTGTCCTCCGGATATCATTCTAACGAACTTCATGATGCTTGAGCTTCTCATGACACGGCAGGACGATCTCGATCGTTCCGTGATGATGGCCGCTAAAGGTTTGAAATTTCTTGTTCTCGATGAGCTCCACACATATCGAGGCAGGCAAGGCGCCGATGTGGCCATGTTGGTCAGGCGTGTGAGAGAGGCGCTCAACCCAGATGTGCAGTGCATTGGTACATCAGCAACCATGGCCAGTGAAGGCAATCTTGCAGCACGCAATAGTGCAGTTGCGCAGGTGGCCAGTAAACTGTTTGGAAGCCCGGTAGATCCACAAAACATTATTACCGAATCCTTGCAGAGGCAGACGCCGGGAACCGATAAGCCTGGAAAAAATGAGCTTGCGGCAGCAATCCAGTCACCAATACCTGACGGCAACTCATTCAAAGCAGTTCGAGAGCATCCGGTCTCTTGCTGGATAGAATTAACGCTTGGGCTAAACAAGGAAGAAGGGCGATGGGTTAGGGCGCGTCCCCAAAATCTCAAATGGGCTGCAGCTAAACTCTCTGATGATTCCGGCATTGATCAGGAAACCTGTGAAGAATGCCTCAAGCAGTTCCTGCTAACTGCCTACAAAGCTGTTGATGACTCAGGGAAGTCGCTTTTTGCCTTTCGCTTACACCAGTTTGTTTCAGGCGCTAACAATGTCTTTTCTACCTTGGCACCTGAAGGCTCGCGAGTCTTTGATTTAAGTGGCCAGCAATATTTGCCTGGAGACAGGAACAAGAAGTTTTATAGCCTTCATTTTTGTCGTCAATGTGGCCATGAATATCACCCGGTCTGGCTAGAGCTGGAAGATGGTCAGCAGGTATTGAATCCAAGGGATATTGGTGAAAGAGACAACGACGAAGACGATAACCATTGGGGCTTTTACACCTTCGATGTAAAACGGCAATGGGATGACGAAAATCCGGAGAAATTTCCGGAGAATTGGCTGGAAGAAAAGAACGGCGATTACAAACTCAAAAGCAACTACAAAAAAATCAAGCCGCTGAATGTGTATGTGAAGCCTGATGGCAAAGTTTCCCACGATGGTGAGCAAGGTTGGTTTATTCCAGGAAGCTTTCGGTTTTGTCTAAGTTGCGGTACTTCACATACTGCACACGGAAAAGATTCCACGCGACTCACCTCCCTAAGTGGGGAAGGTCGTTCGTCCGCAACCACTGTTATTTCGATTTCAGCTCTGCGTTATATGCTAGAGCGCGATAGCAATCTGGAAGAAGCCGCCAAAAAGCTGTTGGGCTTCACAGATAACCGGCAGGACGCCTCATTGCAGGCCGGTCACTACAACGATTTTGTCCAGATTCTATTGCTGCGAGCCAGTCTCCTTGCTGCAGCACGAAAAGCACCCGATGGCTATCTTAGCGACAGTGTTCTGGCGCAAGCGGTATTCGAGGCGCTTGGTTTTGATAAAGATGGCTCCGATTACCTT
>JAGRJA010000341.1 GCA_020443005.1 Pseudomonadales bacterium | reverse complement strand
GTCTTTCCATCAGTCAATCGATTGTGCAGGCGCATGGGGGCCATCTGAGTGTTTATAATAACCCGACCTCGGGCGCTACATTTGTAGTAGTATTAAAGCCTTCAGTTATGCACAAATCTTCAAAAGCATAGAAAGCACATATTCAAAGCAATATAACCATCAAGTTTCAAGGAGCCTGGTATGAGAGAGAATAAGGTAGATCAAAAAGCTGTCGTGTTCATCGTGGACGATGACGATGCTGTGAGAGAATCTCTGGCCTTTTTAATGAAATCTATCAATCAGCCTGCTGAAACCTTTTCATCCGCACAGGAATTTCTGGATGCCTACAATGGAGAGAAGGGGGGGTGTCTTTTGCTCGATATTCGTATGCCGGGTATGAGTGGACTGGACTTGCAGGCAAAAATGAAGGAATTGCACATTCTTCTGCCTATCATCTTTATTACCGGGCATGGTGATGTGCCAATGGCGGTTAAAGCTATTCAGGATGGCGCCGCTGATTTTATTCTCAAGCCATTTCGCGACCAGGAACTTATTGATCGCATTCAGGAAGTTCTGGTTGAAGATGCAGAGAATCGAGCCGGTTTGCTCGAGCAGAGTGAGATTCTCAAACGAATGGAAACGCTGACAGAGCGTGAAAAGGAAGTCATGGAACAGGTTGTTGCCGGTAAAGCCAACAAGGTTGTAGCCATTGACCTGAATGTGAGTCAGCGAACAGTCGAGATTCATCGTGCAAATGTGATGGAAAAAATGAAAGCCAAATCTCTGGCACAACTCGTTCGTCTTGTCATAAAAGCCAGGGGTGAGGCCTAGTCCTTGGCTGTAATACACCTTCAGTTTTTTGTGCAGAAAAGCTTCATCAAAAGGTCGCTTTGGTGATGGTTTCAGCGGATGCAGCTATTTTTCTTTTGGTGATTCTCGCTGTCGCGATGGCTGCCATTATTTATTTCCAGCAAAACAGTTTTAGGGAACAGGTGTCCCGACTGGCCAATGAAAGAGATTTACTTCAATCAGAAAAACAGGCGTCCGATCGGGAGCTTTCCGAAGTATCCACCCGTCTATTGCTGGAAAATGAAAAAAAACATGCCGTTGAAAAGGCTTTGGAAACAAGTTCTGCTCAACTGCAGGATTTAAAACAGGCTTTGGAAAATGCCCGGCAACATGACGCTGAAATGAGAGAGCAACTGGGGAGTGTTCAAGCCAGGCTTGAAAGCCTGCAGCAACAGAAACAGCAACTCGAAAATCAACTCGTTGAGCTTGAACAGGTGAAGGCTGAAAGCGAACTTCGCTTTTCCGGGTTGCAGAATGAATATACGGCATTACAGGTGGTTCACAGGGAAAAATCGCTGCATTTTGATGAACAGCTTAAAACGCTGGAAGAAAACCGTTTGCAATTAAAAGCCGAGTTCCAGAATCTTGCTCAGGAGATTTTCGAGGATCGGGGAAAAGCCTTCTCGGAAACAAACAAGCAGTCGATGGAGGCTCTCTTGTCTCCATTCAAACAGCAAATCGAGCAATTCAGGCAGCGCGTTGATGAAGTGCATACCCAGAATGTTCAAGGGAATGAGTCGCTGAAAAGCCAGATCCGACAGGTCATGGAGATGGGCGTGAAAATGCACGAGGAAGCCCATAATTTGACCAAAGCCCTTAAGGGAGATAAAAAGGCTCAAGGTACCTGGGGTGAAGTTCAGGTTGAAACATTACTTGAAATGTCTGGTTTACATCATGGTCGTGAGTATCAGCGTGAAGCCAGTTTCAGGGATGACGATAACCGGCATAAACGACCGGATTTCATTGTCAATATGCCCAATGACAAGCACATTATTATCGATAGTAAAGTTTCATTGAATGACTATGTGAATTTTACGGCAGCGAAGGAGGAGTCTCTGGCTCTGTTGCATCTTGATAAACTGGTCAAGGCAATCCGCAACCATGTCAATGAACTCAGTGCAAAAAACTACCCAAAATTACAGGGCGTCAATGCGCCTGAATTTGTTTTTATGTTTATGCCGATTGAGCCTGCTTATCTTGCCGCCTTCAATCATGATCCCAACCTTTTTGAAGATGCCTATAAAAAAGGAATTGCGATCGTTACCCCTAACACGCTGTTATCAAGTTTGTCGATCGTTGCTCATTTATGGTCTATTGATAAACAAAACAGTTATACCCGTGAGTTGGCTGAGCAGGCGAGCAAGGTGTATGACAAATTGCGGGTTTTTGTCGAAAAAATGCAGAAGCTGGGCGGGCAAATTGATACGGTTCAGAAAAGCTGGCAAGAAGGCTGGGTAACACTTAAAGACGGCAAGGGCAGCTTGACAAAACAGGTTAACCGTTTTGTTGAACTTGGTGTTCAGGTTAAAGAGCGTTTGCCGGCGAGTGTTCAGGACAATGATGAGCCTGAAGAGCATGTGGCTGATCCTTCCGGGTTAAGCGTCGAAAAAAAATAATACCCGTAAAATTAGGCAGCGTAATTTTTGTAAGCTGTATCGTTTTTCTACTATAATGTGACCACATTTTTTTCCCCTTCTATTTTTGGAGTTTAACCTGTGAAGAAACCTGTTCGTGTTACGGTAACTGGCGCTGCTGGTCAAATCAGCTACTCATTACTTTTCAGAATTGCATCCGGCGAAATGCTGGGTAAGGATCAGCCTGTTATTTTACAAATGCTCGAAATTACTCCAGCGTTGAATGCCTTGAAAGGTGTGGCAATGGAGCTTGAGGATTGTGCTTTCCCCTTGTTACAGGGCATGGTGGTAACAGATAACCCTAACAAGGCCTTTAAAGATGCAGATTATGCCTTGCTCGTAGGTGCCCGTCCTCGTGGTCCCGGTATGGAGCGAAAAGACCTGCTTGAGGCAAACGCGGCTATCTTTTCTGTGCAGGGCAAGGCAATCAATAAAAATGCAAGTCGCAAAATCAAAGTGCTTGTTGTCGGTAATCCCGCCAATACCAATGCGCTGATTGCACAACGCAATGCTCCCGACATTGACCCAAAACAGTTCACTGCCATGACGCGACTCGACCACAATCGTGCCTTGTCGCAACTGGGCAATAAAATTGGTCAGCCGGTTACTGCGCTCAAGCATATGACCATTTGGGGCAACCATTCATCGACCCAATACCCGGATTTGCATCATGTAAAAGTCGGGGCAAAAAATGCGATATCACTGGTTAAGGATTCCTGGTACAAGAAAACCTTCATTCCAGATGTCCAGCAACGCGGTGCTGCCATTATCAGTGCGCGCGGAGCATCATCCGCGGCATCAGCCGCCAATGCAGCAATTGACCACATGAGAACATGGGCATTGGGCACGGCTGAAGGTGATTGGGTGAGTATGGGTGTCTACAGCGATGGCAGTTATGGGATTGAAAAGGGGTTGATCTACTCCTTCCCTTGCACTTGTAAAAACGGCCGCTGGGCTATTGTTAAAGGTTTGGAAATCAACGATTTCAGTCGTGAAAAAATGTTGGCTACTGAAAAGGAACTGGCCGAAGAACGGGATGCTGTATCGCACTTGTTGCCAGCGCCGAAAGCTGCCAAGCCTTCAAAGAAAAAAGCAGCCGTGAAAAAGGCAGCTGTAAAGCCTGCTGAAAAAGCGGCGACAAAAACATCGGCCAAAAGGCCTGCTAACAAAAAGTCTGCTAAAAAGGCGACGCCCAAAAAGTAAGCAGGTTGTCAGTTAGTAACGGGTAAAAAAAGACGCTCCTTAAGGGGCGTTTTTTTTTGATGTGTCTTCAGGGCAGTTGATGGCCCCCCTTGCGTTTGCAATGGTGCTTGTCTGTTGTTGATTATTGCTAGTAGTTCAATACAGGTCGAAGCCAGCGTTCAATTTCCTCAACACTGACGCCGCGTCTTTTCGCAAGGCTTTCAACCTGGTCTCTGTTGATTTTTCCGGTGCCAAAGTATTTTGCTTGCGGGTGGGCAAAATACCAGCCACTCACACTTGCAGCGGGGAACATGGCAAAGCTGTCCGTGAGTGTTATACCTGTTGCTTCTTCGGCGTCAAGCAAGCTAAAGAGTTTGCGTTTCTCAGTATGGTCAGGGCAGGCAGGGTAACCAGGCGCAGGACGAATGCCGCGATACTGCTCCTTGATCAATTCTTCATTGGAAAGCGCTTCGTCTACATCGTAGCCCCAGAATTCTTTACGAACGAGTAAATGCATTTTTTCAGCGAAAGATTCGGCCAGTCGATCGGCGAGTGCTTTCACCATAATGGCATTGTAATCATCGCCTTTTGCTTCGTAGGCTTTGGCTAGCTCGTCTGCGCCAATGCCGGTAGTGACGGCAAAACCGCCAATGTAATCTTCAATGCCACTGTCTTCCGGAGCGATAAAATCGGCCAAGGACAACATCGGTTTGCCTGGAGCGTTACGATTCTGCTGGCGAATATGGTGCAAGGTCGTAAGTTTGTTGCCGGTTTCATCCCTGATGACGATATCGTCGTGGTTGATTTGATTGGCTTTCCAGAAACCAATGACGCCAGATGCTTTCAGTCGTTTGTTTTCCACGATGTCTTTGAGCAAGTCCTGTGCATCCTGAAAAAGTTTTCGGGCTTCTTCGCCGACAATTTCATCATCGAGAATTCTCGGGTATTTTCCTGCTAGCTCCCATGTCATGAAGAAGGGGGTCCAGTCGATGGTGTCAACCAATGATTCCAGAGGAAAGTCCTCAAAGGTTTTTGTGCCCAGAAATGCCGGTTTGACGGGCGTGTGTTCAACCCACCCCGCCTTTGCCTTTATGGCTTCTTCGTAGGAAATGAAATTCTGGTTTGCCCGTTTCTGGGCAGTTCTTTCGCGCACAGTGACATAATCATCCTTGATGTCCTGAACAAATTTTTCGCGAAGATCCGTGCTCAGCAGATTGGAAGCTGTACTGACGGCTCTGGAAGCATCGGGTACATAGACCACCTGATTACGAGTGTATTGCGGTTCGATTTTAACAGCGGTGTGAGCTTTTGATGTGGTCGCGCCACCGATCATGACGGGAATGTTGAATTCGAGCCGCTCCATTTCATGAGCGATGTGTACCATTTCATCGAGAGAAGGCGTTATCAAGCCGCTTAACCCGATAATATCGGCATTATTTTCTTTGGCGGCTTTGAGAATGTCATCGCATGAAACCATCACACCGAGGTCTATGACTTCATAATTGTTACAACCCAGTACAACACCAACAATATTCTTGCCAATGTCATGAACATCACCTTTTACAGTCGCCATGATAATGCGACCGTTCGCGTTGGCGCCGGACTCGGCTTTTTCTTCTTCTATATAAGGGTTCAGATGGGCGACAGCCTGTTTCATTACCCGGGCACTTTTTACCACTTGGGGCAGGAACATTTTACCTTCGCCAAACAAGTCTCCGACAACATTCATGCCGTCCATCAACGGCCCTTCAATAACATCAAGCGGTTTTTTCGCCGTTAAGCGCGCTTCCTCGGTATCTTCAATAATATAAGTGGTAATACCTTTGACAAGGGCATGTTCAAGGCGTTTTTCAACAGGCCACTCACGCCAGGCAAGGTCCTCTTCGCGAGCCTGAACGCTGCCGTCGCCCCGATACTTCTCGGCTATGGCCAGAAGATCATCGGTTCCGTTCGGGCTGGTGTTATTGACGACGGCCTCAACTTTTTCACGCAACTCTGCAGGAAGATCGTCATAAACCGCGAGTTGACCTGCATTAACAATCGCCATGTCCAGACCGGCCTTGATGGCGTGGTAAAGAAAAACGGAGTGAATGGCTTCACGCACGGGATTGTTGCCCCGGAACGAAAAAGAAGCATTACTCAGGCCACCGGAGACTTTCGCACCAGGCAGATTCTGTTTTATCCATTTTGTGGTTTTAATGAAGTCGACAGCATAGTTATTGTGTTCCTCAATACCTGTGGCAATGGCAAAGATATTGGGATCAAGAATAATGTCGTTGGGATCAAAGCCAATGTCGTTTACCAGAATATCATAGGATTTTTTACAAATGCTGATTCGTCTTTCATAGCTGTCTGCCTGGCCTTCCTCGTCGAAGGCCATTACTACAACGGCGGCGCCATAGCGTTGACACAAACGGGCCTGTTCCTTGAACTTTTCCACGCCTTCTTTCATGGATATGGAATTCACTACGGGTTTGCCCTGATTACATTTAAGGCCGGCCTCAATGACTTCCCACTTCGAAGAGTCAATCATGACCGGAACCTTGGCGATATTCGGTTCAAGTGCAATCATATTGTTAAAGCGTGTCATCGCTTCAACGGCATCGAGCATGGCTTCATCCATGTTGATGTCTATGATTTGCGCGCCGTCCGCTACTTGTGTTTCTGCAACTTCAAGCGCCTCGTCATACTGGTTTTCCAGAATCAGTCTTTTGAATTTCGCCGAGCCGGTCACATTACATCTTTCGCCAATATTGACGAATAAGGAGTCTTCAGTGATATTGCTGGCTTCAAGGCCGGAGAGGCGCAGTGCCGGTTTGATTTGGGGGGCGATACGGGGCGGCATACCCTGAACAGCCTCCGCTATTGCCTTGATATGAGCAGGAGAAGTGCCGCAGCAACCTCCAACAATGTTCACAAACCCGCTTTTTGCATAATCAGCCACTTTGGGTGCCATGATTTCCGGGGTTTCATCAAACTCGCCAAACTCATTGGGCAGTCCG
>JAGRJA010000340.1 GCA_020443005.1 Pseudomonadales bacterium | reverse complement strand
CCTCGCCTTCAGGTTCGCCGAGATAGATAAAACCGACAATACTTTCATTCCCAGCAAGCTTAAGGCCCTGCCTCATAACAGGGTGAACGACCAGCTCTCCGGTTCTCCAGATCGCCCCCAAACCAATGGCGTGTGCAGCCACAAGCATATTTTGCACAGCCGCTCCGGTAGACAACATTTGCTCCCATTGAGGCACTTTCGGGTGTTCACGGTACTGGCAAATAGCCACCACGATCACTGGCGCCCTGAACGCCTTTGCTCTCGCCTGCTCCCTGCGCGAATCGCTAACATCATCATCGCTGCCCGCTGCCAGAACAGCTTCCATCAGGTCTGCCAAAGCAGTGCGCCGCTCACCCTCGATAACCAGAAATCGCCAGGGGCGTAGCTGGGCATGATCAGCCGCGCGCAATGCCGCAGAAAATACATCTTGCAGTCGGTCTGGGTTTTCGAGACGATCTGAAAGTCTTGGTCTTGAAACCCGGGTTTTCAAAGCAGTTATTGCATCCACATTTTTGCCTCTTAAAACTGCATTCTATGCAGGAGGAAAATAAAATCCAAGCAAAGTTCAAACAGGGCAATCCAGATTTTGATCGTTCAGGTCTTGACTGGCAGACAATGTCTACCTAAAATGCGCGCTCTCTCGATGTTGGCGAGTTTGCGTCCCCTTCGTCTAGTGGCCTAGGACACCGCCCTTTCACGGCGGTAACAGGGGTTCGAACCCCCTAGGGGACGCCATTTAATTCAACGCTCCGTTAGAGTATCGCAGGGTAAAAAGTTGACAATCCAGCTTTTGCCCATTGAGTCCGGGTTCAATGATTTTTTGCTGCAGTATCGTGCTCCTGACGAAAAACAGCATTCAGTAAAAACCGGGCATTTGATTTTGCGGGAATAGCTCAGTTGGTAGAGCACAACCTTGCCAAGGTTGGGGTCGCGAGTTCGAGTCTCGTTTCCCGCTCCATTCAAAACCTGTTAGTCTTGTCTTCCTTTCAGACGCCTCTACAACAGTGATGCAGTGACCGCTATTCTCTCGATACAGAGCCTGAACAAAACCTATAAAAACGGATTTGTTGCGCTGGACAACATCTGTCTCGATGTTGAAAGGGGTGATATTTTCGGCCTGCTCGGCCCCAATGGCGCAGGTAAATCGACCCTCATCGGCATTATCTCATCGCTTGTCAACAAGACCTCCGGCACGGTCAAAATAAACTCGGTTGATATCGACATGAATTTCAGCAGGGCCAAAAAACAGATTGGCATCGTTCCCCAGGAGTTCAACTTCAGTCCTTTCGAAAAGGTTTATGACATCCTCGTCACACAGGCTGGCTATTACGGTCTGAAACCCGGTATCGCCAGTCAGCGGGCAGAAACTTACCTGAAAGAACTTGGGTTGTGGGAAAAACGCTTCGAAAAATCCAGAGAGCTTTCCGGTGGAATGAAGCGACGCCTAATGATAGCAAGGGCGTTGATACACGAACCTGAACTGCTCATACTTGATGAGCCTACAGCTGGTGTGGATATCGAACTGAGGCGTTCAATGTGGGAATTCGTCAAAAAAATAAATCGTAATGGCACAACAATTATTCTCACCACACATTACCTCGAAGAGGCCGAAAACCTGTGTAACAACATTGCCATTATCAACAAGGGCAGGATCATCACTCAAAAAAGCAAACGCGAATTGCTTTCACAGATCAATTCGGAGGTTGTAATACTGGATGTGCAGGACGCCTTGCT
>JAGRJA010000339.1 GCA_020443005.1 Pseudomonadales bacterium | reverse complement strand
GGTTGCCAAAAACGGCATATTGATCCATTTTTTTATTTACCCTTTTGTGCTATCGAAATTTTTTACCACTTACAACATGCTGTATCGGGGTTGGTGCATTCAATCTACCCAGCTTTCCCCCCACCACAAAATCAATGTCATTCCCGAAATAGCGCTTGACCGTGGTAGCACTTTTCGCCGGCATTAAACCGGACGGGTTGGCAGAGGTTGACACCAGAGGGCCTCCAAAGTGACGACACAGTGCACCAACCACAGGGTGAGCACTCACTCTCAATGCTACTTCGGTGCGGCCACCACTAATCCAGTCGGGGATTAAGCCATTATGAGGAACCAGCCAGGTGTACGGGCCAGGCCAACTGTCCGTTAATCGCCGATAGCTGAGCTCATCAAGCTGGTTCATGTCTATATAGGGCATGAGCTGCTCTATGCTGGCAGCCACCAGAATCAGGCCTTTTTCCGGCTTCCGCTTTTTCAGCCACAACAGTTTTTCAACAGCATCAGAATCAAAAGGGTCGCAACCCAAACCCCAAACAGCTTCGGTAGGATAGGCAATGATGCCTCCGGCATCCAGAAGATGACTGGCAAGACAACAACGAAAAGAATAGCTCATTGGGGCAAGGTATAAAAAAACGGTATTGTTGACACCCGACTGACCAAAGTCAACAGCGAATATACCCCCCGGCCGTCAGCTGAACCCGGTTTTTAAGTTCGAGCTCAAGCAGTGTGGTAAGCACTGTCGAAACATCCATTCCGGTTGCCTGAACAATCTGGTCGATACAGCGTGGCTTTGTATCGGTTTCTGCCAACACCTTCTCTTCAGCGCGAGTTAATGCCGGGGTCTGCTTATGCCCTTCCCGGGTTTCTGAGCCCGGCGTGTGTGGAAAGGCATGAAATAAACCCTGCTGTCGGGAGCAAAGCGAAAGCGTACTGAGTACATCTTCAGCGTTTTCAACCAGTAGCGCACCTTGCTTGATCAGACTGTTTGGCCCCTCACTGCCATGACATCCGGGGGTGCCGGGAATGGCAAATACTTCCCGGTTTTGCTCAAGCGCGTACCTTGCAGTAATCAGCGTACCGCTTTTCAATGTTGCTTCGACCACAATTACCCCCAGACTCAACCCGCTTATCAAGCGGTTTCTTCGAGGAAAGTGGTCGGGGCGGGGTGAAGTGCCCACCGGAAACTCTGAAACCAGCGCCCCGTTTTCCTCAATTTTTTTAGCCAGATCAATGTGCCTTGCCGGATAGACCCTGTCCAGACCGGTAGCCTGAACAGCCAGTGTTTTGCCAGCACTGTCAATGGCACCAAGGTGCGCTGCTGCATCCACGCCCAAAGCCATACCGCTGGTGACACAGATATTTGCCGCAACCAGGTCTGCCGCCAGCTTCCCGGCGATTTCACGCCCTGCCGGTGAAACCTTGCGACTACCGACAATTGCAATTTGCGTTTCTCTCAAGAGCCCTGCCTCCCCCCTGATCTGTAAAACCGGAGGTGCACTCACAATCTGTTCAAGCAAAAATGGGTAGTGCTCATCACTCCTTGTCAGCAGGTGAATCTTGTTGTGAAAGAGATAGTCTTGATCTGACTGTGCCTTTTGCCCCAGTTTACTGGCTGCCCTGTTTTTCTGAAAAGCCTGCCAGGCGGCCAGACCGGCACCTTGCATACCGGTTTCCAATAACGCCTTGGGTGCATGGAACAATGCCGATACTGAACCCGCCATGTCCAGCAGCCGGTTTGCCTGTACCGGGCCCACACCCGGTAAATTTTGCAAGGCCAGCCACAGCAGGCCTTCTGAAACCTCGCTCATTGCCATTTACCTCCTTGTAGATGGCTTATTTAGCTCTCTTTGTTTGTCGCAAAAAAAAGAGCCGCCTTTGCTACTCTTTTTTTTGTTTGTCGCAAAAAAAAGAGCCGCCTTTGCGACTCT
>JAGRJA010000338.1 GCA_020443005.1 Pseudomonadales bacterium | reverse complement strand
TCCGGTGCGCATGGTACACGGTCATGTTAGCCCTCCAACTTTGGATCTGGCTAATGAAGAACTGGTAGCAAGTCATCTGCACGCAGTCTGGTTAAATGAAACACGCAAGGCGCTGCCCAAGACCGTGAATGAAATGCTGGATATGAATCAGCCCGATAAAATGCCGCTGCTGGATGAATATCAAATGCATATGGATTCGGACAAGGTTCGTCAGTCCTCGGCCCAAAGAGCGCTCAATCTGATGCGTATGCTGGGTGACGAATTGTCTCACGCACGCGGGATCTGGCTCTCTGATAATGAAACATTGGAAGTCGCAGTGTCTAACTGGCTGGATCAGCGAGTGAAGTCCAGCTTTTACGATTTTAATAAGGCATTGAATCGTTGGCGTGAACTTTTTGCTGCAACTCAGGAGCAGTTGAATAAAGCCCATGCGGTGATTTCTAATCCGGCTGCATCCGAAAAAGACAGGAAGGCTGCTGAGCGTCGTTATAACGAGGCCAAGACTCAGAATAATTTACTGTTGAACGCTCAAACAGATACCAGTTCTGATTTTTCTACCTATCGTTATCTTGCCAGTCAGGGCTTCTTGCCGGGCTATAACTTCCCACGCTTACCGTTGTTGGCGTATATCCAGGGCAGAAGAGGGAGTATCGGTCGGGATAGCTTCCTGGCGCGTCCTCGTTTCCTGGCTATTTCCGAATTTGGTCCACTCAGTTTGATTTATCACGAAGGTTCCCAGTATCGCGTCAAGAAAGTCATTCTCGGGCTAAGAGATAGTGGCAACCTGGAGCAGCCAGGTCTCGCTAAAGAAGAAGCAAGGCTCTGCCCGCGATGTGGTTATGGGCACTTCAGGCAACAGCTGGAGAATGAGTTGTGCGTCGCCTGCGGCACACCAATTGAAGGCGGACGTCGCATTGATAATTTGTACCGCATTGAAAACGTAAGCACCCAGCGCGTGCTCCGGATTACCTGTGACGAAGAAGAAAGGCTTCGACAGGGTTACGACATGCAAACAACGATTCAGTTTGCTTCAAACGATAATCGCTTGCGTGTAGTTAACGGACAGGTGCTGGCCCAGGATGGCGAAGCCATCCTCAATTTGCAGTACGCTCCTGCTGCAACGGTATGGCGGATTAACCTCGGATGGAAGCGCCGCAAGGAAGAGTCCATTTATGGCTTCAACATCGATACCACTACGGGATTCTGGAGCAAGGATGACCAGGCACCGACCGACGAAAATGATGTCGCCTCTAAAGAAGATCGCCATGTAGAACGAATAACGCCCTATGTGGAAGACAGGCGAAATGTGCTGATAGTGCGCCCTGAAGAGTATATGGATGAGAATGCATTATCCACACTGCAATACGCGCTCAAGCGTGGCATTGAAGCGGAGTTCCAGATTGAAGAATCGGAATTGATGGCAGAGCCTCTGCCAAACAGGCATGAGCGCAATGCAATATTGTTTTACGAGTCTGCAGAAGGTGGCGCAGGTGTGCTAACGAGGCTGGTGAGTGACCCTGAAGCAATATCGAGGGTTGCTCGTCGTGCCTTGGCGATATGCCACTATGAACTCAATGAAAATTATGAACTGCAAGACACCAACCCGGATTGTGAAGCTGGCTGCTATCGTTGCTTGCTTAGTTATTACAACCAGATGGAACACGAGCTGATTGATCGTCGCTACTCGAAATTTACCTCGCCGCTGTTGAAGTTGGTCAACTCCAGATTATCGGTGTCGTCTGAAGGAAGATCGCGGGATGAGCAGGTGAGTCATCTTGATGGCTTGTCGCATAGCAGTCTGGAAAAAGCTTTTCTCGATTACCTGAAAAAGCAAAATCACCATTTGCCAGATGATGCCCAGGTTACCATTGAACAGTTTAATACCCGTCCAGATTTTATCTATCGAAGTCACAGTGCGGTTATCTACATTGACGGGCCTCACCATGAGGCTCCGAATCAGAAGAAGATTGATGACCAGCTAACACAAAAGTTGCAGGACGCAGGATTAACAGTCATTCGCTTTTCAAAAGAACAATCCAGTTGGCCGCAAATCATCGCTGACTATCCCGATATATTTGGAGCTGCCAAACCGTGAGCAATGTAACCCAACAAAAATTTAATCCTGGCTCCATTGTCAGCGCTCGCGGTCGTGAGTGGGTGGTGCTGCCACAAAGTGAAGCAGATGTTCTTTACCTCAGGCCATTGGGGGGCGGTGAAGAAGCTCCGACCGTTATAGCGCCGCAATTGGAGCGCGAGCCTGTGAAGGTCGCTACATTCCCTTACCCTGATCCTGCTCAGTCTGGCACGCAGGCAGCGGGGTTGTTATTGCGTGATTCTCTAATGTTAAAGCTTCGTGCAGGCGCAGGGCCGTTCAGGAGCTTCGGTAATATCGCGATCGAGCCAAGGGCTTATCAACTTGTTCCCTTGATGATGGCACTGAAACATCAAACGATACGGCTGCTCATTGCAGACGACGTCGGTATTGGTAAAACCATTGAGGCTGGGCTAATAGCCCGGGAGCTTCTTGACCGTGGTGAAATCACACGGCTTTCCGTGTTATGCCCGCCGCACCTTTGTGAGCAATGGCAGCAGGAGTTAAGCCAGCGCTTTCACATTCAGGCGGAAGTGGTGCGCTCCAGTACAGCTGCAAGGCTTGAAAGAGGTTTACCTGCCGGATCATCCATATTTTCAGAATATCCATTTACGGTGGTATCACTCGATTACATCAAGAGTAAAAATCGTCGCGATGCCTTTGCCGAACAGTGCCCGGGCTTTGTGATTGTTGACGAAGCGCATACCTGTTCCCGTACTGGTCAGGGTAGGCAACAGCGTTATGAGTTGTTACGTGATTTGTCTAACGATGAAAACCGACATTTTGTACTGCTCACTGCTACGCCACATAGCGGTGACGAAGAAGCTTTTTATAATTTGCTCTCTCTTTTGAATAGGGATTTTGCTGATTTGAAGAACCACAGTTCTGCCGATCATCCACTCAGGAAGAAACTGGCAGAGCACTTCATTCAGCGTAGGCGGCAGGATATCAAGGAGTGGAAAGAAGGTGAGCTATTTCCCGAACGCTATTCTGCTGAAGTTACCTACAAGCTGACTGGTGAATGGAACAGTATTTTCCAGGAAGTGCTCAAATACAGTCGGGAGCTTGTCGAAAGAGAGCAGGAGGGCACCTTAAAAGCCCGAATGAACTGGTGGGCTGCGCTTGCCTTGTTGCGTTGTATTTCTTCTTCACCGCAAGCAGCAATCAGGGCGCTGAATACGCGCCTGGACAATGTGCTTGGTCTTGGTGAAGAGGGACAGCAACAGACTGAAGAAGAGTTACGAGAAGCATTGGAAATGCAGGGAGTCGTAAGTGTGCTCGATGGTAGTGACGATAACCTCAGTCTTGACGATGTTGAACCAGGTGTTGCTCAGGCGGAGGATGTCGATCGCCTTAAAACCATGATCCAGCGCGCCAGGGAATTGAAATCCTCCGGCGATCCAAAGCTAAAATCCCTGATTAGCAACCTGAAGCCCATGCTGGATGAAGGTTTAAACCCCGTGATTTTCTGCCGCTATATCGCTACAGCGGAATACCTGGCAGATGAATTGAAAAGCAAATTCAGTGACAGGGAGGTTGTTCACGTTACGGGTAACCTGACACCTTCAGAGCGGCAGGCAGCAATCGATGCCTTAAAAGAAGTTGATAAGCCACCTCTGTTGGTAGCGACAGACTGTCTATCGGAAGGTATCAACCTGCAAGAGCAGTTTACTGCGGTTATCCATTACGACTTAAGCTGGAACCCTACCCGCCATGAACAAAGGGAAGGGCGCGTAGATCGCTTCGGTCAACAAGCAAAGCAAGTAAAAACACTGATGCTCTATGGCGAAGACAATCCCATCGATGGCGCTGTGTTGCAGGTCATCCTTCGCAAGGCAAAAGCTATTAGTGACGCGTTAGGCGTCAGCGTGCCAGCGCCTGATGAAGCCGAAGGGCGTTATATGCAGGCCATTGTGAACACGGTGCTACTGCGTAAAGATGGTTATGGCCAGTACAACATGGAGCTGTTTGCCGAAGACGAAAACGTCAAAGCACTGGATGCCCAATGGGAGTCTGCACGTGAAAAAGCCAAGCGAAACCGTACCATCTTTGCACAGAATCGTTTGAAGCCTGAAGAAGTCATGCCTGAATGGGAAAAGGCCTTTGCGGTTCTGGGCACAAACGAAGATGTAGAACGCTTTGTCACCAATGCCTGCCAGTCGCTGGGTGCGCCGCTGGCCAAACAGAAACAAGAGTTTTATAGATTGCCTCTTCAACACCTGCCTATCGCCTTAAAAGAGCGTTTAACGGTGGCTGGCTTGGCGCATATCCATTCTGTTG
>JAGRJA010000337.1 GCA_020443005.1 Pseudomonadales bacterium | reverse complement strand
GGTTGTATTTTGCCTTTGCAAGGAAGTTTTTGACTTTTGTTTGGGTGCTTTCATAGACAGTTGGAACCTTTTTTCATACAATGCGCCCTCAGGTAAAGCAGCCTGAGCAGAGAGCCCCGAACCATGATTTTTGGCTTTTACATTACGAGTGGCATTCACTGAATTTCGAAAACGAGAAGCGTTCCTCCTTCTCGTTTTTTTTGACCTGCGCTCGGCTGTATTCCCTAATAATTTTTTTTGATCGACCTTGAGAGAGGCTTGTCTTCTTGTGCCCGAAAAAGGCTTAACGGCCTCGGTGAGGCCTGATCACTACAACCGGGAGGCTAAATTGAATAATAAATCCCTTCGACCCGCGGTCCTGGCTTTGGCTGACGGCAGCGTGTTTCGAGGAACCGCCATTGGTGCAGAGGGAGTTTCCATTGGTGAAGTTGTTTTTAATACTGCCATGACAGGCTATCAGGAAATTCTTACTGATCCTTCCTACGCCGGACAGATTGTTACGCTCACCTATCCACATATCGGTAACACCGGTGTGAATCAAGAGGATGAGGAAAGCAGTGGCATCTGGTGCAAGGGTCTGGTGATTCGCGACCTTCCCTTGCTGGCCAGTAATTTCCGCAGTACGGAAAGCCTCGGCGCCTACCTGCAGCGCAAAGGTATTCTCGGTATCGCCGATATCGATACCCGTCGTTTGACACGCATTTTGCGTGAGAAAGGCGCCCAGAATGGTTGCCTGATGGCTGGCGACGATATTGATGAAGAGAAGGCGCTGGAAAATGCGCGTGTTTTCCCGGGTTTGAAAGGCATGGACCTTGCCAAAGAGGTGACTGTGCGCGAAGCCTACAACTGGCATCAGGGGAGCTGGCAGCTTGGCAAGGGGTTTGCGGCTTCTGGTGACAAGCGTTTCAAGGTTGTCGCTTATGATTTTGGTGTAAAGCGCAATATCTTGCGTATGCTGGTTGACCGTGGTTGTGATCTGACCGTTGTCCCCGCTCAAACATCTGCCGCTGATGTGCTGGCCATGAAGCCTGACGGCGTTTTTCTTTCCAATGGGCCGGGCGATCCTGAGCCTTGTGAATACGCAATTGAGGCAATCAGGGCTTTGCTGGATGTCAACATGCCACTTTTCGGCATTTGCCTTGGGCACCAGTTGCTGGCGCTGGCCAGTGGTGCCAAAACCCTGAAGATGAAGTTTGGCCATCACGGCGCCAATCACCCCGTGCTGGATATTGATCGTGGTGTAGTGATGATTACCAGCCAGAATCATGGCTTTGCTGCTGATGAGAAAACGCTGCCGGATTGTCTGCGCGCCACACATAAGTCCCTGTTCGATGATTCGTTGCAGGGCATTCATCGAACCGACAAGCCGGCGTTCAGTTTTCAGGGGCATCCTGAAGCGAGCCCGGGGCCTCATGATGCAGCGCCGTTGTTCGATCATTTTATTGAATTGATGCGCCAACATTCCCCGAATCTGAAAACGGTATAACACGCAGGAGAAACAACGAGTCATGCCAAAAAGAACGGATATCAAGTCCATCCTGCTTCTCGGTGCCGGCCCTATCGTCATCGGTCAGGCCTGCGAATTTGATTACTCGGGTGCCCAGGCTTGCAAGGCTTTGCAGGAAGAGGGTTTTCGGGTAATTCTGGTTAATTCCAACCCGGCAACGATCATGACAGACCCGGTGATGGCCGATGCAACCTATATAGAGCCGGTTGAATGGCAGACGGTTGCCAAAATTATTGAAAAGGAACGGCCTGATGCCTTGCTGCCAACCATGGGTGGCCAAACCGCGCTGAACTGTGCGCTCGACCTGAAACGCGAAGGCGTGCTCGATAAATTCGGTGTTGAGATGATCGGTGCTACGCCTGAGGCCATTGATAAAGCCGAAGATCGTGAGCGTTTCGACAAGGCGATGAAATCCATTGGCCTTGAAACACCCAATTCCGGTATTGCCCACTCCATGGAGGAAGCTCTACAGATACTGGATCGTTTTGGCTTTCCGGTGATCATCCGTCCTTCTTTCACCATGGGTGGTTCCGGTGGCGGTATTGCCTACAATCGTGATGAATTTATCGAGATTTGCGAGCGTGGCCTTGATCTTTCCCCGACCAATGAGCTGCTGATCGATGAATCCCTGCTCGGCTGGAAAGAGTATGAAATGGAAGTGGTGCGGGATAAAAATGATAATTGCATCATTATCTGTTCTATTGAAAACTTTGATGCCATGGGTGTGCATACCGGGGACTCGATTACAGTAGCACCGGCACAAACCCTGACTGACAAGGAATACCAGATCATGCGAAATGCCTCTTTGGCGGTATTGCGTGAAATCGGCGTTGAAACCGGGGGTTCGAATGTGCAGTTTGGCATCAACCCGAAAGACGGCCGCATGGTGTTGATTGAAATGAACCCGCGTGTTTCGCGTTCGTCTGCATTGGCGTCAAAGGCAACCGGTTTCCCGATTGCCAAGGTGGCAGCCAAGCTGGCGGTGGGGTACACACTGGATGAATTGCAAAACGATATCACCGGTGGTGCAACGCCAGCATCCTTTGAGCCCTCGATTGACTATGTGGTCACCAAGGTGCCGCGTTTTACCTTTGAGAAGTTTCCCACGGCCGATGCCCGGCTGACCACGCAGATGAAATCCGTGGGCGAGGTGATGGCCATTGGTCGTACTTTTCAGGAGTCCTTGCAGAAAGCCCTGCGGGGCCTGGAAGTGGATTCAGCGGGTCTTGAGCCGCGCGTGGATCTTGATATGGACGATGCTCACGAGATTGTTCGTCGCGAATTGATTACGCCCGGCGCCGAGCGTATCTGGTATCTGGCCGATGCTTTCAGAATGGGTATGAGCATTGACCAGGTGTATCAATTGTCGGCAATTGACCCGTGGTTTCTGGTGCAGGTCAAGGATCTTGTCGAAACTGAACAATCACTTGTTGGGCAGGCGTTGACAGGCATTGATGCCACGCAGCTGCTTCGCATCAAGCGCAAGGGATTTTCCGACAAACGCCTCAGTGAGCTGTTTGGCGTGACTGAAGCGGCCGTTCGTGCGCACCGGCATGCACTGAATGTGCGCCCTGTTTACAAAAGGGTGGATACCTGTGCCGCTGAGTTTTCAACCTCAACGGCCTATATGTATTCCACTTATGAGGAGGAATGCGAAGCCAACCCGACAGACCGGGATAAAATTCTGGTTCTGGGTGGTGGCCCTAACCGCATTGGCCAGGGTATCGAGTTTGATTACTG
>JAGRJA010000336.1 GCA_020443005.1 Pseudomonadales bacterium | reverse complement strand
CTATCTGATCGGGCGGCGAAGACCTTTCCTGCCGCCCAGCCCAGTTTCAGGACGAAATCGGCAGTAATGGGTGACTGGCCAACCTTGCCACGAATGCCATCAGTTCCGAAGTATCGTCTACTCATGTCTTTTTCCTGCCATTTTTACAGCCTGGTGTACTTTAAGTGCATCCACGGTGGCTTTTACATCATGAACACGCACAATTGATGCGCCTCGGTTGACTGCTTCCAGTGCCAGAGCAAGGCTGCCTGCAAGCCTGTCTTCAACCTGCCTGCCAGTTAGCGCAGCCAGCATGGATTTTCTCGACAAACCAACCAGCACAGGGTAACCGCTCTCATCAAATCGCCCAAGTTGTTGCAGCAACAAAAGGTTATGCGCCAGCGTCTTGCCAAACCCGAACCCGGGGTCTATCAGTATCCTGTTCTGACTAACACCTGCTGCTTTACACACAGCAGCTCTGTCCAGTAAAAAACGGAGAACATCCTCGACCACATCGTCATAAAAAGGATCATCCTGCATACTTTCCGGCTCACCTTGCATATGCATCAGGCAAACAGACATATCGGTTTTCAGAAATGCCTCGAGGGCGCCGTTCACTCTCAAGGCCCTGACATCATTCAACAGATTCGCGCCGGCTTTTGCAGCTTCAAGAATCACTTCAGGACGACTGGTATCTACCGAAATGGGTATGTCCGAATGCTTTCTCAATGCATAAACAACCGGAATCACGCGCTCCAGTTCTTGCGTTAAAGAAACCTTTTGGGCACCCGGTCTGGTAGATTCGCCGCCAATATCAATAATATCGGCACCATCAGCGATCATTTGCAGTGCTGTTTCAACCACCAGATCAACAGAAGGCTCATTTTTACTGAAGAGCCTTCCTCCATCTGAAAAGGAATCGGGAGTTACATTGACGACAGCCATCACGGATGGCCGCGCAGAGCCGCTGAAACAACTACTTAAGGCTACAGTCATGCGATCTTGCCCCAAAAAAAATGCTTCGGGGCTTTTAGCCCAAAAGCATTCAGCATCAACACAGACTCTGTGCGATTAATGTTCACCTGCAGGATCACCGATCGGCTTGTCATCACTGGTGGTTTTTGATTCATCCTGTTTCGACGAACCACTCATGCCACCACCGTAATCCGAGTTATGCCAGTCCTTCGGAGGACGAACTTTTCGGCGCGCCATCAGGTCATCAACCTGCTCGGCATCGATAGTTTCATACTCCATCAAAGCTTCTTTCATCGCGTGAAGAATATCAATATTGTCGGTTAAAGCCTTGGTTGCGCGCTGGTAACAGGTATCTATTATCCTGCGAACTTCTGCATCAATGTTTTTTGAAGTTTCACCAGAGAACCGGGGAGCAACGCCACCCGGAGTTTGGGCTTCATCTTCGCCATACAGCAAAGGCCCCATTTTCTCGGAAAGCCCCCATCGGGTGACCATATTGCGCGCCATCTGGGAAGCCCTTTCAATATCGTTGGATGCCCCGGTAGTCACACCCTCAAAACCAAGGATCAGTTCTTCGGCAATACGACCGCCAAACAAGCTGCAAATCTGGCTTTCAAGTGCCGTTTTGCTCAAACTGTATTTATCCTCTTCCGGCAGGAAATGTGTTACGCCAAGAGCTCGCCCCCTGGGGATTATCGACACTTTGTGCACCGGGTCGTGCTCGGGCATCAACCGCCCTACAATCGCGTGCCCGGCCTCGTGATAAGCCGTATTGGCCTTTTCCTTTTCGGACATCACCATGTTTTTGCGCTCGGTCCCCATCATGATTTTGTCGCGTGCTTTTTCAAATTCCTCCATCGACACCAGACGGTGATTTGCACGGGCCGCCAATAGCGCCGCTTCATTAACCAGATTAGCCAGATCCGCTCCGGAAAAACCGGGCGTACCACGAGCAATCACACCCGCTGACACATTCTCCTCAAGCGGTACTTTCCGCATATGCACTTTAAGGATTTGCTCCCTGCCGCGAATATCGGGCAAGCCAACATAAACCTGACGATCAAACCGACCAGGACGCAACAGAGCCCGGTCAAGCACATCTGCCCTGTTCGTCGCTGCCATGACAATTACACCCTCATTTCCTTCAAAACCATCCATTTCAACAAGAAGCTGGTTGAGGGTTTGCTCTCTTTCATCGTGACCACCACCATGACCACCACCACGATGACGACCAACAGCATCGATTTCATCGATAAAAATGATACACGGTGCCTGTTTTTTTGCCTGATCAAACATATCGCGGACCCGGGACGCACCTACGCCAACAAACATTTCAACAAAATCGGAGCCGGAAATGGAAAAGAAGGGGACTTTTGCTTCACCCGCAATAGCCTTGGCCAGCAAGGTTTTACCGGTGCCGGGAGGCCCTACCATCAAAACGCCACTGGGAATCCGACCACCCAATCGCTGAAAACGCGAGGGATCACGCAAATATTCAACCAACTCCTGTACTTCTTCTTTTGCCTCATCCACACCCGCGACATCTGCAAAACTGGTTTTTATCTGGTCAGCATTCAGCAGCCTTGCCTTGCTCTTGCCAAAACTCATCGGCCCACCCTTGCCACCAGCACCACCTTGCAACTGCCTCATAAAGAAGATCATCACAGCAATAATAATAATGATCGGGAAACTGTTAATAAGCAGTTGCTGCCAAAGGCTTGCCTGTTCCGGCTTTTTACCGACAACTTCTACCCTGTGATTGATAAGGTCATTCATCAGGTCATCGTCGTGCACTAAAGGACGGATAGTCGTAAATTGGGTTCCGTCTGTACGCCACCCGTCTATATCCTGCCCATCAATCACCACTTTGGCCACATTGTCAGACTGCACTTCAGCAATAAAGCGGGAATATTCAAGTTCACCTGTCGGACTGCGCGGACTGAAGTTCTGCACAACGGAAAACAGAACCATTGCTATCACAACCCACAGCAAAAGGTTTTTTATCACTTCGTTCAAGGAAACTACCTCTTTATCAATAAAAGCGGAAACAATCGTTTCCAAAAATCATGCCTGTACAATACTACAGTTCAGACGCTCTCGCCATGAAGGAACATACGGAGAAAGCGTTGAGAAGGTGCACAAAACCAGTATCTGATTCCGATATGTTGGGTGAAAACCCCGAATAACAAGCCCACCCCCAAACTTTTGACCATTGTCAGTTGAAAATATCGGCTACCGAAGCCGGGGACTATCGGGTAGAATCGCACACCCGTCTTGCAGGCGGCCATCTTTCCTGTCTTCGCAGAGACCAAGCATGACAAAACCAGCCACTTTGACCAATGAACAAAAAAAACGATACCGCACTATCGGCCACGCGTTAAACCCGGTCGTTATGATTGCCGAAAAGGGCTTAAGCGAGTCGGTGCTTAATGAGGTGGCGCGCGCACTGGAAGACCACGAGCTGATCAAGGTACGAATCAGTGTGGGCGACCGGGAAACAAAAAACCAACTCATAAGCGAACTCTGTGCTAACTGCAAGGCTCAACTTGTACAAAAAATCGGCAATATTGTACTGATTTACCGCAAAGCCAGAGAGCGAAACAACAAACTATCAAACCTTGTAAAATACCAGTCCTGAAAGCCCGCTCTACTGTGACGATGGTTTCCTCATCATCATGGCCGACACTTTATAACTCAAGACTACTTCATCACGCTGATTCAAGACCTCCACAAGCGACTGTACAATTCCCCTGTCGGGTTTGGAGCGAGACTCCCGCTTGGCAATGGCCGCAGAGCGAACACGCAAACTATCGCCAGGAAAAACCGGCCTGGGTAATCGCAACTCGTCCCAGCCAAGCCCGGCAATCACCGCAGAAGGCTCTTTTCCCAACTCCGTGTTAAGACGAACACTGACCGCGATGGTATGCAAACCGGAGGCGGTTAAACCCAGGGGCCACTGATTGGCCGCTTCTTCATCGATATGGAAAGGCTGTGGATCCCACTCGGTAGCAAAACGGATAATCTCTTCCTTGCTGAGTTCGATAGCGCGTGACTCCACTGGTCGATTTAATTCAATATCTTCAAAGTAAAGCATAATCCCTCAACAACAGCGTGTATCATGGCTTGTTACCCATTCGTTCTGCCTGCTGGAAAACAGGAACAAATTGTTGAAATATT
>JAGRJA010000335.1 GCA_020443005.1 Pseudomonadales bacterium | reverse complement strand
CAGTTGGAAGACCTGGTCATGTATGCTGCCTTCGGTGTTGTACTGGGTGGTCGCATCGGTTACAGCCTGTTCTACGGCATGGATCAAGTCAAAGAAAACCCCTTGTGGATTTTCAAACTCTGGGAAGGCGGCATGTCATTTCATGGCGGCCTGCTCGGAGTGATGATCGCGATATGGCTTTACAGCCGCAAAATCCATCGCGGTTTTGTGGTAATGATGGATTTCATCGCCCCGATGGTACCCATTGGCCTGGGGCTTGGTCGTCTTGGTAACTTTATCAATCAGGAGCTCTGGGGAAGAGTGACCACTTCTGATTGGGGCATGATCTTCCCCAACGATTCCTTTGGCTTGCCCCGCCACCCTTCCCAGCTTTACGAATTCGCCCTCGAAGGTGTGCTTCTGTTTATTATCCTTTATCTCTATTCCGCCAAACCCCGGCCCAGATACGCCGTATCAGCCATGTTTCTGGTGCTCTATGGCTGCTTCCGTTTTTTTGTGGAGTTTTTCAGGGAGCCCGATGCCCACATCGGTTTCGACCTTTTCGACTGGCTCACGCGTGGCCAACTGCTCTCAGTTCCTATGGTTATTATCGGCATTATTTTGATGCTGGTGGCCTACCATAAAGACCACCCGATTCATCAGGAAAACAGCAAGGCATGAAACAATATCTCGATCTGATGCGCCATGTGCGCGAAAACGGCTTCCAGAAAGGTGATCGCACCGGCACTGGCACACTCAGCGTATTCGGCTACCAGATACGCTTTGATCTGGCCGAAGGCTTTCCGCTCGTCACCACCAAAAAATGCCACCTGCGCTCTATCATTCACGAGTTACTCTGGTTCCTCAACGGTGACACCAATATCAAATACCTGAAAGACAACGGCGTTTCTATCTGGGATGAGTGGGCGGATGAACACGGCGAGCTGGGGCCGGTCTACGGTCACCAGTGGCGCTCATGGCCGGCACCCGATGGCAGCAGTATCGACCAGATTGCACTGTTGATTGAACAGATCAAAAACACGCCAGATTCCCGGCGCCTGATTGTCAGTGCCTGGAATGTGCCCGAAGTGAATAAAATGGCACTGCCGCCCTGCCACACCCTGTTCCAGTTCTATGTTGCAGATGGCAAGCTTTCCTGCCAGCTTTACCAGCGCAGCGCGGATATCTTTCTCGGTGTGCCGTTCAACATCGCCTCCTACGCCCTGCTGACGATGATGGTCGCGCAGGTTTGCGATCTTGAACCCGGTGAGTTCATTCACACTTTTGGTGATGCGCATCTTTATTCCAATCACCTCGAACAATGTGACCTGCAACTGGCGCGTGAACCTCGCCCCTTGCCAGTGATGAAAATCAATCCGGCGGTCAAGGATATTTTCAGCTTCCGTTTTGAAGATTTTGAACTCTGTGATTACAATCCGCACCCGCATATTTCAGCCCCGGTGGCTGTCTAGGCTCAGTTCATGCTGATTTCATTAGTGGTTGCCGCTTCGCAAAATGACATCATCGGCAAGGATAACCAGCTGCCCTGGCACCTGCCCAACGATCTGAAGTTTTTCAAAAGCATCACCATGGGCAAACCCATCATCATGGGCCGCCTCACCTGGGATTCCATCGGCCGACCGTTGCCCGGTCGCACCAACATTGTGATTACGCGTGACACATCCCTGCAGATCGAGGGCGCGAAAGTTGTTAACAGCAAGGAACAAGCCATTGCCGAAGCCGAAAAGGAAGATGCCGATGAAATGATGGTGATCGGCGGCGAAGGAATCTACCGCCTTTTTATGAAGGATGTTGATCGCATTTACCTCACGCGTGTACACGCAACCATTGAAGGTGATGCCCGCTTTCCACCTTTTGATGAAAAAAACTGGCGGCTGATCAGCTCGGAAGACCACAAGGCCTGTGACAAAAACCCCTATGGTTACAGCTTTCTGGTTTTTGAACGAAACCCCGACTGACCACCAAGCGGCGTATTATAAAATGGATGAAGTCGACAACATCCGCATCATGCAAAACTACTACTTTCTTTCCCCGTTATTTTTGCTCGCCGACAAAGCTCTGGGGTTTAATGTTCGGGTAACAATGCCGGCAGGTTTTGAAGCGCTGGAATACCTTTACTACCTGACATGTTTTGCCGGGGCCTTTCTGTTTTACAAATACAAAACAGCGGCATCATTATTCTGCTTGGCTGAATGCGCCATCAACCTGTTATTACTGATACTGTCTGTATTCTTGCCTATCGTGACGCTCGGTAATACAGAAAGCAGCGCTTCACCTTTTGGCATGGCTGAACTGACCCATTTCCTGCTCGCCGGCTCACTGATGATTTTCTGTTTTCACAGCAACCCGTTATTTCACAGAAGTTAACAACGGCCAGCCGACACCTCAGCCAGCGCCCTGATTTCATCGAGACTGTTCGGGTCATCAATGGTTGAAGGCGCCACATAATCTTCACCGTTAAAAATCTGTCGCATTACCTTGCGTAAAATCTTACCGGATCGGGTTTTTGGCAAGCGTGAAACCACATAGACATTTTTCAGGGAATTGATGGCACCGATTTCATCACGGGTTTTTTGCACCAGCTCCGCGGTGATGACATCAAGGGAAGTATCAACACCATCTTTCAGCAAGACAAAGGCAATCGGCACCTGGCCTTTCAGCTCATCCTGTATGCCGATTACTGCGCACTCCGCGACGGCGGGATGATCGCCCACGACTTCTTCAATACGCCCCGTCGACAAACGATGTCCTGCCACATTGATGACATCGTCAATCCGCCCCATGACAAACAAGTAACCGTCTTCATCAAGGTAACCACCGTCACCGGAGAGGTAATAACCCGGAAAGGGATCAAGATAATAATGACGATAACGCGGAAAGTCGTGCCATATTCCTGGCAAGCAGGCTGGTGGCAGCGGTAATTTAACAACGATATTACCCTGCTCTCCGGCAGGCAGCTGTCTGCCATCATCGTCCAGTATCTGCACATCAAAACCCGGGGATGGCACACAAGCCGAGCCGGGTTTACCGGGCAGGCACTCAATGCCCACCATGTTGGCTGCAATCGCCCAACCGGTTTCTGTTTGCCACCAGTGATCCACCACTGGCACATGAAAGTGATCTTCGAGCCAGTGGTAAGTAGGCGGATCAAGTCGTTCACCGGCAACAAACAAGGCCTTGAGGCAATCGAGGTTATAGTTTTTTGCCAGCGCGGCTTGCGGATCCTGTTTCTTGATGGCGCGAAAAGCCGTCGGTGCTGCAAACAGGGCTTTTACACCATACTCTTCGATAACACGCCAGAAGGCACCGGCATCGGGCGTGCCTACCGGCTTGCCTTCATAAAGCACGGTGATGCAACCCTGAATCAATGGCGCATAAACAATGTAGGAATGCCCGACCACCCAGCCGACATCAGAGGCCGCCCAGAAAACATCTTGTGGTGCAATATCATAAATTGCCTGCATGCTGTACTTCATCGCCACCGCATGACCACCGTTGTCATGTACAATGCCTTTGGGTGTGCCGGTAGTGCCGGAGGTATACAGAATGTACAGTGGGTCGGTTGCGTTAACGGCCACACAATCGGCCGGCTTTGCATCTGCAAGCGCCTGCTGCCAATCGAGGTCACCCGGCTGATCCAGTGAACAAACCTGCTGTTCGCGCTGGAAAATAACCTGATGCTGCGGTTTATGGCTGGCAAGTTGAATCGCTTTATCCAGCAAGGGTTTGTAATCAATGGTTCGTGTCGGCTCTATACCGCAGGATGCAGAAAGAATCACTTTGGGTTTTGCATCATCGATTCTCACAGCGAGCTCACTGGCAGCAAAACCGCCAAACACCACCGAGTGAATCGCACCGAGACGGGCGCATGCCAACATGGCAAAAACGGCCTGGGGTATCATCGGCATATAGATGATGACCGTATCGCCTTTGCCAATGCCATAGCTTTGCAGCACACCGGCCAGCAAGGCCACTTCATCAAGCAGTTGCT
>JAGRJA010000334.1 GCA_020443005.1 Pseudomonadales bacterium | reverse complement strand
CTTGAAGTCAGTGCACTGAAAGCTGCCAAAACAAATGAATTGGTGCGTGTTTATGCGCCCGGACAAGTGTTTCTCGGTATTGGAGAGATTCTTGATGATGGGCGGGTCGCACCGAAACGCCTGATAAGCGCGTTTTCCGCAGTGGAAAACGCTGCTGAAGAATTCAGCCCTTCGACTGCAAATATGCGTGGTTGAAGGGTTGTTGGTTGCCCTGAGGGGTATTTTATTTTTTGCATATTTGAGGAACTTGAAATGGCATTGTCAAATGTAGAAAAAGCAGCAATCGTTAAAGAGCATGGTAGCAGCGAGAATGATACAGGTTCTCCTGAAGTTCAGGTTGCTTTGTTATCTGCCAATATTGATAAATTGCAAGGTCACTTTGGTAGTCATAAACAAGACCACCATTCCCGTCGTGGCCTGATTCGTATGGTTAACCAGCGTCGTAAATTACTGGATTATCTGAAAAGTAAAGATCTGAATCGCTACACTGCGTTAATTACAAAGCTCGGCTTGCGCCGTTAATTATCCGGTTATCGTTATTTTCTGAAGGCAGGCTGTGAAGCTTGCCTTTCGTTTATTAGAGAAAATGACTTTGATCAAATGTAAAAGGACAAAATTGTGAATCCCGTTATTAAAAAATTCGAATACGGTAACCAGACGATTACGCTGGAAACCGGAAGAGTAGCGCGACAGGCCACTGGTGCTGTCGTTGTATCGGTTGGTCAAACCTCTGTTCTGTGTACAGTGGTCGGCTCCAAAGAGGCGGTTGAAGGCCAGAGTTTTTTCCCGCTGAGTGTGCATTACCAGGAAAAGTCCTACGCCGCAGGAAAGATTCCCGGTGGTTTTTTCCGTCGTGAAGGTCGACCGAGTGAGAAGGAAACCCTGACATCAAGACTGATTGATCGCCCGATACGCCCGTTGTTTCCTGAAGGTTACAAGAATGAAGTGCAAGTGGTCTGCACGGTTATTTCCGCTGAAAAAGATGTAGATCCGGATATTCCTGCCATGATTGGTACATCTGCCGCGCTGGCTATTTCCGGTATTCCATTCAATGGCCCGATCGGTTGTGCGCGCGTCGGTTACACCGATGCTGATGGTTATATCCTTAACCCGGGTTATGCCGCATTGAAAAATTCCGAACTTGACATGGTTGTAGCCGGTACAAAAGATGCTGTTCTGATGGTTGAATCAGAAGCGAACGAATTGCCGGAAGATCTGATGCTGGGTGCGGTTCTCTACGCTCATCAGGAAATGCAGGTTGTTATTCATGCCATCAATGAGCTGGTCAAGGATGCCGGTAAACCGCGTTGGGAATGGCAGGTTGCCGAGGTTAATGCTGAATTGCGTGACAAGGTGATTGCTGCCGTGGGTGCTGAAATCGGTGAAGCCTATCGTATAACGGTAAAACAGGATCGCTATAACCGTTTGAATGAACTCAAACAACAGGCTATTGAACAATTGGTCACTGCCGATTCAGGGTTTACGGAAAAAGAAGTGTCATCGATTTTTTCAGGTCTTGAAAAGAAAATTGTGCGTAAGCGTATTGTTAATGGTGAGCCAAGAATTGATGGACGGGATCAAAAAACAGTTCGTCCAATCAGTTCTGAGATTGGTGTGCTGCCCAAAACCCATGGTTCAGCGTTGTTTACCCGCGGTGAAACCCAGGCTTTGGTTGTCGCAACGCTGGGTTCATTGAGAGATGCCCAGATCATAGATGCGCTTGAAGGCGAGCGAAAAGATAACTTCATGCTTCACTATAACTTTCCTCCCTATTCAGTGGGGGAGTGTGGTCGCATGGGCGGTACAGGTCGTCGTGAAATCGGTCACGGTCGTTTGGCCCGTCGCGGTGTCGCGGCCATGCTGCCTGCTCAGGAAGATTTTCCGTATGTTATTCGCGTTGTGTCGGAAATTACCGAATCCAATGGTTCCAGCTCAATGGCCTCTGTGTGTGGCAGCAGCCTTGCATTAATGGATGCCGGCGTGCCCTTGAAGGCACCGGTTGCCGGTATTGCCATGGGTCTGGTGAAAGAGGCTGAGGGCTTTGCTGTTCTGACCGATATTCTTGGCGACGAAGACCATCTCGGCGACATGGACTTCAAGGTTGCCGGTTCAACGGATGGTATTACTGCCTTGCAAATGGATATCAAGATAGAAGGGATCACCGAAGAAATCATGACCCAGGCACTTGAGCAGGCGCGTGTTGCCCGTTTACAGATACTGGCAGAAATGAACAAGGTGATCAGTGCTTCGCGTACCGAGGTTTCCGAAAGTGCACCTCGCATTGAAACGCTGAAAGTTCATCCTGACAAGATTCGCGATATTATCGGCAAGGGTGGTGTGACGATCCGCGCTATCACCGAAGAAACCGGTGCGACAGTTGATATTGATGACGATGGCACTGTGCGTATTTATGCCGATAATGCCGAAGCATTGAATGCGGCAATTGATCGTGTCAATGCGATCACGGCAGAAGCAGAAATCGGTGAAATTTATGAAGGAACGGTAGCTCGTATCGTTGATTTTGGTGCATTTGTTACTTTCTTGCCGGGTAAGGACGGTCTGGTTCATATTTCGCAAATCGCTGACGAGCGTATTGAATCGGTCAGTGATGTATTGAAAGAAGGCCAGCAAGTTCGCGTCAAGGTACTCGATATTGATAACCGTGGTCGCATCAAACTCAGCATGAAGGAAGTGCGGGACGAAGAGGGTGAAACGGCTTCAGCTGATGCTCCGGAAGTTGTTGAGGAAACGGCTGAACAAACAGGAGAGTAAACACCTTTTTATCGCTGTATTTTGTTGCAGCAAAAAGCCCGCAGAATTGCGGGCTTTTTTTTGGATTGCTTTTTATGCGCTGAGCATTTTAAAGCGCTTCATTCAGGGGGCT
>JAGRJA010000333.1 GCA_020443005.1 Pseudomonadales bacterium | reverse complement strand
TCGGCCGAAAAGCATTTCAGCGTCCTCATTGAGGATGCGAAAAATCGCCTGGAAAATGAAAAACCAGTTGTTATTGGCATCAACGGCTGTCAGGGTTCCGGCAAGTCAACGCTGGCGGCCTACCTGGAAGCAAGGCTTTCATCGGAGTATCGACTTTGCGTTGCAAACCTGTCGGTTGATGATTTTTATCTGACCAAAGCCGGGCGCTCCACCCTCGCCGAACAGGTACACCCGCTTTTATCGACGCGTGGGGTTCCCGGCACTCACGATATCCCGCTTTTTCAAACTGTGCTTGATCAACTCTGTACAGCACGGGAAGGTTATGTGTCGATACCCCGTTTTGACAAATCAACAGATGACAGAAAGCCCCTTGAATACTGGGACAAACAAAAACTTCCGGTTGATATCATCCTTCTCGAAGGCTGGTGCCTGGGGGCAAGGGCACAGACACAGGAAAAGCTCGTAGCGCCAATAAACGATCTGGAAAGAAATCGGGATAAAGCGGGTCAATGGCGGGCCTTCGTTAACAAACAGCTAGCGACGGTTTATCCGTCAATCTTCAGCAAGGTTGATGTATGGGTCATGCTGAAAGCGCCCTCTTTTGACAGTGTTTTTCGATGGCGACTCGAACAGGAACAAAAACTGGCAAAGAAGTTGCAAGGTAGTCTGCAGTTACAAAAAAGTTGCCGGCAGGCTTTACCGGGCGAACTGATGAATGCGAAAGACATAGCGACATTCGTTCAGCATTTTCAGCGTCTGACGGAGCACATTCTCAGGGATATGCCAGCGTGGGCCACCCATGTTTACACACTGGATGAAAACCGGAAAATTATCGATGAAAAACACAGAACAAGTAATACCGGAAATCCCTTCAGACTGTAAGCCACTGGTTTTCACTGACATGGATGGAACACTGCTCGACCACCACAACTACTCTTATGAACCGGCAGAAGCGCTTCTTTTCAAACTCGAAGAGGCCGGCATTCCGGTTATCCTGAGCAGCAGTAAAACAAAGGCAGAAATACTGCCTTGGCGAAAAACCCTTAAAAACCGGCACCCTTTTGTCACTGAAAATGGCGCTGCAGTTTATCTGCCATCCGGTTATTTTTCAGAGACCACAAGCCTTTCAGGAGGAAAACAGGCGCCCGACCTTTCAAAAACCGATGACGGCTTTATCTGTGCCTCATTCAGTCGGCCAAGAAAATACTGGCAAGAACTGCTCAACGATGTTGAAACAGCGTATTCAGGGCTGTTTTGTTCATTTTCCGGAATGGGTACAGAAGGCATTATGGCGTCAACGGGGCTTGACCGCGAACAAGCGGAACAGGCAAACCGCCGACAATTCAGTGAACCTGTGCTCTGGCTTGGCGAACACACCGAAAAAGCACATTTCATCAAAACACTGTTACAAAAAGGGGCAAATGTGCTTGAGGGTGGGCGTTTCATGCACATCGGCGGTGCACATAACAAAGGCCTTGCACTTGAATGGCTAGCGTCTGCGTACCAGAAGGAAAAACAGGAAGCCGTTTTCACTATCGCTCTGGGTGACGGTAAAAACGACATCGCCATGCTGGAATCAGCAGATATCGCCGTTGTTATTCGCTCCCCTGTCAATCCGCGGCCCGTGCCCCAAAAAAAGGCTGTTATATTTACCGAGCAATATGGCCCACAAGCCTGGAAAGAAACCGTTTCTGCATTACTTTCATCACGGCTTGCAGGTAAGGCTGAAAATCTGCAACCAACCGGCAATTTCATAAACACAAAAAGACCAAACCACGGAAATAACCATGGCTGACTTTTACCAGAACGGAACCATCACCACCCTGCACAAATTGTCCGGTCGCTCACTGGAAGACTTTGAGCGGGAACTGCTGCTATTCTCAAAAAAACGACCGATGGGTTTGCTACTGCCATCCCTGTTCTCCGAACTCGAAGGCGAAGCATTGCCCAACATCATCGGCCACCTGAAAAATGTACCCTACCTGACAGAAATTGTTATCGGTCTGGACCGTGCCAATGAAGATGAGTATCGACATGCCCTTGATTTTTTCAGTGTACTGCCACAGCGCCACAGAGTGTTATGGAACGACGGCCCGGCCCTGAAAGCACTGGATAGCGAATTGCAGGCACTGGGCGTTGCACCCCGGCAAATGGGCAAAGGCCGCAATGTCTGGTATTGCATGGGCTATTTACTGGCATCCGGACGAACCGAATCTATTGCACTGCACGACTGTGACATCGTTACCTATGACCGCGAACTGCTCGCCCGACTCATTTACCCTGTTGCAAACCCGCAATTCAACTACATGTTTTGCAAAGGTTACTACAGTCGTATCGCCGGAGGAAAAATCAACGGGCGCGTGTGCAGGCTACTCGTCACTCCGCTGATTCGATCACTCACCAAAATTTTTGGCGACATGGACTACCTGCATTATATGGATAGCTATCGCTATTCTCTGGCTGGTGAATTTTCATTCCGGAAAGATGTGCTTATCGACATCAGAATTCCCAGTGACTGGGGGCTGGAAATCGGTGTTTTGTCGGAAATGTACAGAAACTTTTCAACCAATCGCCTGTGCCAGGTAGACATCGCTGATGTTTATGATCATAAGCATCAGGATCTCAGCAGTGACAATGACGAAGGCGGGCTTT
>JAGRJA010000332.1 GCA_020443005.1 Pseudomonadales bacterium | reverse complement strand
TGCAAGCCCCTGTATAATTCCGGCTACACAAATCTGGTTAACCATCTTGCACAACTGCCCGGAACCGGGCTCGCCCAGCAAGCGTGAATTTTTTGCATAGCAGCCAATCACTTTTTCCACGCGGGCATACGCTTCTGCCTCACCGCCGATCATCACGGTGAGCTGCCCTTTTTCGGCGCCACTTTGGCCACCCGAAACGGGGGCATCAAGAAAGTGAAAGCCCCTCGCTTTTGCTTCTGCCGCCAGACCACGGGCAAGACTCGCAGAGGCCGTTGTATGATCGACAAAAACCGAACCGGGCGCCATGGCCTGAAAAGCCCCCTGCTTGCCCAAAGCGACTTCATAGAGATCATCATCATTACCCACACAGCAAAATACAAAGGCTTTTTCCTGCGCAAGTAACGCGGGGTTTTCAGCAATTTCACCGCCATACTGTTGCTGCCAGCGTTCAGATTTTGCGCTGCTGCGATTGAACACCGTCATTTCATAACCTGCTGATGCCAGATGGCCCGCCATGGGAAAACCCATCACCCCCAAACCAATAAAACCCGCTTTTGTACTCATTTCATCCAGACCACCAAGGTATTCAGTTACGGGTCATAATAACCTACAATCCCGAGCCAGTAACAATCAGCACTGTGAATCACCGTCCGCGCTTTCAGGGGAGACAGAAATGGGACATATTGCCACCAGCAACATCAACATTGATCTTTCGGCCAAAGAGGCGTGGAAAATTCTCAGCGACTTCTCGCTTGCGCACAACTATGTGCCAGGCATCGACAAATGCACGATCACAACCGAAAAAAAGAAGGGTGTAGGCGCGAGTCGTCGCGTTTCCGGCAAGCAACAAAACATCGAGGAAACCATTACCGAATGGAATGAAGGCAAGGGTTTCACCATTCGCCTGCACAAGGGTGAAAAAACACCCTTCCCTTTCAAGGAAGCACATTTCACTTATCGAATTGACGCACTCGATGATAAATGCTGCAAACTGACCACTACCCTGATTTACGAAACCGGTTTGCTGGGCAGTCTTTTGCACACACTGGGAATTGGCGCCATGATCAGGAAAAACATTCGTGATGTCGCCCTGAGCATGAAGCACTTTTACGAAACCGGCAAAGCCACCACACCGGACGACCTCAAGGAACTGAGGAAAATCCCTGAAGGAAAATTACCAAGACCCTATCAATGAGTGACGGGGCTGCCGACACCGCAAAATGGATGGGTAAAACCGAAGTAGCTTTAGCCTGATACACCCAGTAGTGTATAAAACCCATGGTATTTTCAGGCCTTCACTGTGACAACATCTACTGCTGCCCCCTCTATCTGTTCGCTGAATGACCTTGGGGATAGTCCCGCCGGTGGCAAGGCAGAAGGTCTTGCCAGACTGATTTCAATGGGCCTGTCGGTTCCACCCGGCTTTGTTGTTTTGCACGCCTCCCCGAACCGATTACCCGATGATCTGCAAAATCACTACGAAGCACTCGGCAACCCCGTGGTTGCTGTGCGTTCTTCCGCTATTGGCGAAGACTCTGCCGGGGCATCATTTGCTGGCCAATATGAAACGATGCTCAATGTACAGGGCATTGATCAGCTCCGCTCAGCCATCAACCAGTGTCTGGCCTCTGTTGGCAACGACCGCGCCAAAGCCTACAAAGATGAAAAAACGGGTTTTGATCAGGTACAAATGGCCGTTGTTGTTCAGCAACAGGTAGAGGCCCGCTGCGCCGGGGTCCTTTTTACTGTCGATCCGGTTACCAATCGTCGCGACCATATCATCATT
>JAGRJA010000331.1 GCA_020443005.1 Pseudomonadales bacterium | reverse complement strand
CTGTACCCGCTTGTTGGATTGCCTTGTTGATAAGCGTTGTCTTGTCCAGAGGGAAAGGGTCAATTCCGTACCTGAGCAGAATCCCGCCAATATGATTGACGGTATTCAAGCCAAATGGCCTGAAAGGCTTGTCAAGAACCCGAATTTCCGGAGTCATTTTCTATACAGGGCGTTTGGCATCTGTGATTACTTTACGGTGTAAAGAAATCATTTGTCAATCTGTCGATTGCTTTCGTTCAATTTTGACTGAATTTATCGGCTTTTCAGGTGAGTGCTGATTTTTATCATTGTTTATGATTGTTTGATGTATAGAATATGCCTGTCAATTTTTTTGGAAGGGAGTAGTTCGTATGCAAATTGAAAACCATAGTCTTCTTAATGAGTTTCCTGAGTTGAAGGAACAGATTCATGAGTTGAAACTTAATGACCGCCATTTTCATCGGCTTTTTGATGAATATCATGAGGTTGATCATGAAGTTCATCGTATCGAGATGGATATACAACCAACTTCCGACGAATATCTTGAAACACTTAAAAAGAAGCGTTTACACCTGAAAGATGAATTATATGCCATGCTGCAAAAAGTAAAGTGAAAGCAAAGTAGTCACTCGTTCAACCACCTATAAAAAAACCTCAACAGAGGCTTTTTTATAGGTGGTTGGACTCTTCGGTATTTTTGCTGCATTCCTCATCAGAAAGCGCCGCACCCAAAAACATGATTTTCTGTGCACCTGTTGCAGATTAGCCCGGTGAGGTGAGGCAATCAGCTTCAAAGGGAAAGTGTCAGTGAAACAGGGCAGTGGTCGGAGCCAGTGATTTCGTTGTGGATTTCGGCAGATGTGATTCGCTCGGTAATCTCGGGTGAGCTGATGAAATAATCAATTCTCCAGCCGACATTCCGTTCGCGTGCGCCCGCGCGATAGCTCCACCACGAATATTTCTTGTCATCCGGATGCAGGTGCCGAAAGGTGTCGATAAAGCCAGCATCTATCAGTGCATGAAATCCATTGATTTCTTCCTGCATATAACCCGCAGCTTTGTTGTAATTCTGTTTTGGGCGAGCAAGGTCAAGATCGGTATGTGCAACATTGAAGTCCCCGCATACGATAACAGGCTTTTGTTTTCGAAGCTGCTGCAGGAAGCCCAGAAAAGCCTGATCCCATTGTTGCCTGTACCCCAGTCGCTTGAGCTCGCTGCCAGAGTTGGGTGTATAGACATTCACCAGCAAGAAGTAATCGAAGTCGGCTGTAATGACCCTTCCTTCATTATCGTGCTCCAGAATGCCGATACCGACATTTATAGCCGAGGGTTTGTTCTTGCTAAGGATAGCTGTTCCGGAATAGCCTTTCTTTTCTGCTGAATTGGTGAAGCAGTGATACCCGTCAAGTTGAGATATGGCTTCTTCGACCTGGTGACACTGGGCTTTGGTTTCCTGCAGGCAGAGAATATCAGGGGCAAGTGACTGAAAGGAAGAAAGGAAATCTTTTTTCATGATGGCCCGAATGCCATTCACATTCCATGAAACCAGTTTCATTTTGGTTTCTAGACCATCGAGCCCCTATCCTGATGCTGTTTGCCAACAGGGTTCAGGATATTGTTCCATTCGCTGATAATAAATGTGAGTTTCTTTATCTGTTTGTTAAGACTCTCAAGTTCCTCGAGCGTGTTTTTCTTGCCGATATAGACCTCAACAGCCTTGCTTTTTGCTGTAAGCGGATGATCGGGGTAATCCATTTTATACACTTCAAGCTGCCAGCGAGTATTGTTAACCACCGTGCGATACAGAGCCAGTTTGGTTTCCAGGCTGAAAACGGAGAGGTCTTCAAGTGTACCCAAACCAACAAGATCAATGCTGATCAGCAGGGCAGAAGGGCTATTGGCAGAGACCGCAAGGGTTGCTGTTCTGGGTGTTTTACAGATAATGGAAAGCGCCCCAAAGCTCTGACCGGGGGTAAGGCGGTTCACTTCGTGCTCTTTGTCCAGCTCATGGGCGGGGAACACAGAAAGTTGCCCCTTCAAAAGGAAAAAATAGCGGCTATCGACTTCGCCGGCCCGACAAACGACCTCACCAGTTTTCAATTCAATCAGTTTTGAATGCTCCATCAGGGTGTCGAGTTCATCCTCACCGATTTTTGCAATCTGGTTGATAAATGGAATACCCATCAGCAGGTTTTCAATGGATTGTTTCGTATAGTTTTCCGGGGGTATAACCTTCATTGTCAGTTTGCTCAAAACAGGTAAGAATAATCATCAGACTATACAACAAAGATTGGCTCTGTGTAACCTTTTGGGCGTTAATTTGAATTGCGGGAGGCTTTGTGCTGCTTTTGTCTGCTGGTTCTGGTTTATAAGGCAAGAATGGTGAATAATACCGGCTGATATTTCTGTATATTGCCGTGTTGACGAGGGTGTCTGGTGAGTGGCAATAAATGATCAAGAAGGGAGAAACAAGTGTGAATAAACCCATTGGTATTTTGGCAAGATTGAATATCACAGCTGAAACCCTGAAAAGCTATCAACCGATGGTACAGATTTCCGATAATTACCTTGAGAAGGTTATCCTTAATTCACGGGTGATGACCTTTGATAAAGGGGAGACTGTTTTTGAAAAAAAACATGCACTGCCCTACACCTATTATCTTCTGAAAGGAAAGATAAAAATCCAGAAAAGTCTTTTTTCATCCAAGGTGCTCGATGCTGAATCCCCTGATTGTCTCTACGATATAAACAGCAAAATCCCCAATGGTGTGAAAGTGTCCGCCGTCGAGGCTGGCCATATTTTAATGGTTGAT
>JAGRJA010000330.1 GCA_020443005.1 Pseudomonadales bacterium | reverse complement strand
GGGGAGTAGCCTTTAATAACCAGCGCTTCATTATCTGCAATTTTAAAAAAACCGAAGGCGTGGGTATTGTCCGGTGTTGACCAGTGCCCGGTAGATTCTCCGGTATTGAAAGGGGCACATACCTGATTATAGGCCTCAGGCTGGTCGGGCCATGGCAAGGGCGTCATGTTACTCCAGCCTTGAATAAAACGGGTCAGTGAAGTGATGCGTCTGGCAATGGTTTCACTGCCCGTTATTTGAGGGGCAACATTGTCATCCAGTATTTCTATTGTAAAGTCGCTGTGGAAAGAGGTGTTATCGTCAAGGAAATACTGACGCATGATAACGCCATTTGTGTTGCCAGATGATTTCAGGTGAACCGGGGCTCTGTCATCCTGTGCCTTGGGGCTGATGACAACACAAAAGTCGCCGGCAACATCCATTTTCAGGTGTGAGGTGTTGATGTTTGCATGCACATCAATCTTGTCTTCGCTTTCACCACCATAGAGTGTCATACCGATATAGGCTGTTCCTGCCCGATTGCCCCTTACCCGATAACTTCTGTTTCCCGACAGTGGTGCAAAATCATAAAGCGCATGAGCATTATCCCCACCCATTTTTCGCCATGGAGAAACAATGCGAGTGAAGTGAGGGTTGCCGGCATCGTTATCGATGTAGCAATCTACGCCTATGGCAAATATATCGAGCAGATTTTTGTAGGCGTCCGCAATATCAATATCATCTTGCTGGTTCCGCTCTTCGAGAAATTGTAGCTCAGTGTGCTTCAAAAGAGTGAGCAGTTCTCTGAAAGCCTTTGTTGCGGGATTATGCGGGTGCCCGGTTTCCATGTTGTAAATTGCCTGTGTGGGATGAAAAGAAATGGTTGAACCTTGTACATCTATAATCCGAAGTAATCAATATATTCCCTGAAGCGTTCTGTATCCCTGTCTTTTGAAATACCGAAATCTTCCGGCTGATAGGAATGTGAACCATGTTTGTCCCGAGGATGTTCCTGCATATAGCAAAGCATTTGTTGCTTTACATCGTCGCCAAGAGGCAGGTTGAAGTGTTGGTAAATGCGTTCAACGCTGCCAAGAGGGTCGGAAACAGTTTCACTCATCTTCAGGTCGAAAAACTGTGCTGACTTATGCTCGAGGGCTTTTCGTTGAGAGACGGCGCGTTGTAAAAGTTTCTCCCACCAGTCGAGTTGTTGCCGTGCAATAGCATGAGTATCGATATGGTCGCTACCAACGCCGCGAAGCATGGCTGCCAGACTGGTTATGGAAGCGCAAACGGAAACAGGATCGCGGTGTGTGTGTATGATGTTGGCATCCGGGTAGATGTCGAGCAATTGGTCAATAAGGTGGAGGTGGCAGGGTGATTTCAGTAACCAGCGTTTCCCCTTCACACCACCCGATTGCAGGTGTTGTAAAAATGCCTTATGCAGTCGATAACTGGGCCTCATGTCCTGATCATCGAGCCACTCGATATAGGACGGTACATTGAATGTCATGTGAAAATGCTCGGACATCATATGATAGGCAAAAATGGCAACGCATTCCTGAGGCATATCGGCAGCCATCGGGTGAACAGCATTGAAGCCGGGGCAAATTTTGTCGAGTTGATCCAGCATTTTCTGGTTTTTTGCAATGCGCGGGTCGACAAGCCATGTGCTCGGGTTTGCCGGAGGTACGGGAAATTCCACTTCCCAGAATAAAGGAGAGCGGTTCGCAGTATCTACATCAAGCAATGCATGTAAAATGGTTGTGCCAGTACGCGGTAAGCCAATGATAAAAAGTG
>JAGRJA010000028.1 GCA_020443005.1 Pseudomonadales bacterium | reverse complement strand
TGAAGGCGGCGAGAGCCGAACTGGATGCACTTGAATCTCCACCTTTATTAATTGCCGTAACGGTTTTGACAAGCGCATCAAAGAAAGAACTGGAAGACATGAATGTCTTTAACACCGTAGAGCAACAAGTATGCACACTCGCTGCAATGGCAAAGAAATGTGGCCTCGACGGCGTAGTCTGTTCAGCCAGGGAGGTTGCCGTTTTACGAGAAAAGCTTGGAACGGATTTTGTGCTGGTAACGCCCGGCATTCGTCCGGCAAAGAGTGACAACAATGATCAGAAGAGGGTGGTAACACCCGAAGAGGCTATTGGCATGGGTTCTGATTTTCTGGTGATTGGGCGACCTGTTACCCAGTCAGCAGACCCGGTGAAGAGTTTACTGACAATAAACGAATCTATTTCCTACATACCTGATTCAACGAAGTGACTAGAATAACCGGGAGCCGGATCAAATCGGGAAGCATCTGGGCTCAATGACTGTCGATTTCGGGCTTCCCGATACGACATTTAGGGAAATCAAGTAATCTAACAAGGAGTCTATATGCGTTATTTCAATGTTGTGTTTTCTTTTCGTCTTGCGGTTTTTTTGCTGGCGGCATTTTTGGGCTTACAGTCCATGGCTTATGCCAAAGATAGCTTGCCGCCTGAATTTCGTTCAAGTGACACTCATCAGCTTGATAAAAATGCCCAAGCGGAAGCAGGGGTTGTGAGCGAGACAAAAGTGAATATTAATCAGGCTGACGCATCGGAGCTTGAGAGGGTGCTTAGTGGTGTTGGCAGTACCAAGGCCCAGGCGATTGTTGATTACAGAAACACGCATGGATTGTTTAAAAGTATTGATGATCTGATGATGGTAAAAGGGATTGGTGCAGCTACATTGGAGAAAAACAAATCCGTTATTACCTTGAACTAGAAAACGCTTTGCTTGTAGAAAAGGCAAACTGGCAATTGTCGTAAAGATTATTTCTGGTTTGCCTTGTTATGTTCAGTTGAGTGATTTTTACGGGTAATGACACTCGATCTTTTTCAGGGCTCGATGAAAGAGAATTTGCTAAAACCAAAGTTTTTCAAGGAGTCGCTGATTTTCTCGTAGTAACCGGTCTGCCTCGTATAAATAAATTCACATCGATTATCTTTCGATGTATCGAAGGGCAGATGGTTTGATTCCAGTACACTTGAAACGCGTCGGGCAATGGCTTCACCCGAATCGACCCAATGTTTGACGAATGGCATACATGATTCAAGCTCTGTCTGCACGATTGGAAAGTGGGTGCAGGCAAGAACCATGGTGTCTATTGCCGTAGTACGACCCGCATTATCGATAGCCCCTGCGATTCCGAGAGCGGCGTCAAGGGCTCTTTTGAGGTTGTCATGGTCAATTTCCCTATTGGCAATTTTCTTCTCTGCGATTTGTACCAATGCATCGCAGGCAATCTTTTTGACTTCACAGTGAGATGCCCACTCCTTTATCAGGTTGTCGGTGTAAGCACTGGCGATAGTGACGCTTGTTGCAAGAATGCCGATTGTTCCACTGGTCATTTCTGCAGCAGGCTTGATGGCGGGAACAACACCTATTACCGGTTTGTGTAAAGTTTGTCTGATTATTTCCAGTGCAGTTGTACTGGCGGTATTACAGGCAATGACAACGATATCGGGCTCGGTCTTTGATGCCAGTTTGGCCACAAGTTTTTCAAGGTGTAGATTGAGTGCCGACTCACGCTTTGTTCCATAGGGGAAGCCGGCATTGTCCGCACAATAAAACAGCTCGCAATTGCCGATTTTTCGACAGATATGCTGAAAAACAGATAAACCACCGACACCGGAGTCTATAATCAGTATTCTGCTTGTTGTGGCTTGTGGTAACGCTTGCAGGTTGATAGGGTAACTCCTGAGACGGTGTTTTTCTGGCATTATTTATCCCTGTAGAGAGATTATATACAAGGCATGTTAAATTCGTATACTCGCTTATTATTTGTTCTCTGCATTTTTTAGGGTGTAGTCCAGCATTATGAAAAACAGAAACCGCATCATGCTACTCACTCTGGTTATGACGCTGGTTGCCCTGATTGTGGTCGGGATAACAATTTTTGCCTTGTTCCTGAC
>JAGRJA010000329.1 GCA_020443005.1 Pseudomonadales bacterium | reverse complement strand
TTATTCTTCTTACCCTCGGGATTCTGAGGAAAGATATGTTCCAAAGACCAGTTATTCCTGGCAAACTGGTAAAAATCGAAACGAAAAGCGCTATCAGATTTTATAAACACACTCAGCGATAGCAATATAGCGCGTATCTGGTCGGAATTTTCACCGTATTTCAAACTCTCCAATGCTTGTCGTTGCATGCCTTGTTCACAATGCTCGCCAAATATCAGGTCATTTTTATCCTTTTCCAGCTTCTCTTTCAAAGCCGACCGGGTAGGTTTCTCAAGACAATCACGAAGCAACTTCAAAGAGGATTTGGCCGGACTCCTGGCAAAACGACTAAAGCCAATCAAATGATACATCTCATCATCCAAAAACCAGTCTTTCAGGCATAACCAGGTTTCAACTAATCGATTGAATGCGGTTTTGGCATCTGCCTTGTCATATAACCCAAAAAGCCATTTATTGCCTTGTTGGCCACCAGACAGAGCCGTATCTGACACCTTAGTGAAATGTGTCGCCGTGAGTTTTAACAATTCATACATGGCATCCGAGCCCGAGTTAAAATAAAACGACTTGACGATATCATCATTCACCCAGGATTGTATTTCATCCCACTGCCGACCAAGCCCTAGCCTCACCTCCATCACCTCCCGAAAGTGAGCGCTATCATTATCAACCTTCCCCCGACCAACCCGTGTAATTAATAATGCTTTGATCAATTCCGCTTCAGTCAGTGGAACCTTGTTACTATTGAGATTTCTGAATACCGTTTCGCTCTTGATATGAGGCTCAATCGAATTTACGATCAACTTTACCTTATCAAGAACAAACACATAGAAAGCTGGAATATCGTTTTCATGCTTATTAAGAAAGTTCAGGCAATATGATGCAGCGCCGTGAAGATAATACACATCCTGCCTATCAAATCGCTCTCGGTCTCTTTCAAGCAAAACGTCAAAATCGAGCTGAGCAAACTCCATAAAACTTTCAGCTGGATAAATCCAATCCTTAAACAGGTTTGGTCTGATGCTATAACGCAGTTTATCTTTAGCCAGATTTATCTTGGCTTCCTTTTCCGATAAAGCATTAAAAGCAGACAATAATATTGAAAGGGTCGTTAGTCGCTGCTGACCATCAATAACTTCCAGACAACAGGTATCCGAAGAATCGTCATCAAGGTTCAGAGAAGTATGTTTTACTGTGATGTACTGAAGGTAATATTCTTCTTTACCTTCCTTGTGTGCATTCCACAGATCTTCCATCAAGGCAGCAACAGCTCCATCCTTGTCAGCTCTCCATTTATATCCACGCTGATAGGCAGGTATCAAATAAAAACCAGCATCGTATTGAGACAAACAACCATCGGTAGTCTCGAAGTTAAAAATGTCTTTTATGCTAAATACCAGCTCTTTCACAAATCTTTCCTGTTTCCTTACGCCACCTTGATCTTGCCAGTTACAGCGCTGTTGATAAGTGTGGCTTTTTGTATTCTTTTAGGGAACCTCTGATTAAGCCTCGGCAAAGTCAGCAGATTCCTGTTTTCGTTTGTTGAGAGCCAAAACAGCTGAGTTTTGACCCGATTATTCTTGGTTCTGCCTACTTTAGACAGAATTTTGGCGCAGTGACCCTATGCTGGCAACATATTTCTACAAGTCAGCAGATTGGAAAATGCCGCCAGCATGTGCAACCGATTATTATTTTTCGCCAAACCACGATAGCGCACTTTGCTGTATCCAAATTGTTGCTTGATACGGCGGAACGGATGCTCGACTTTGGCCCGAACCGAAGCCTTGGCTTTTTCCAGTAATAACGCCGAACCACTCATCTGTTTCCGTTTGCCGGGACGAGCAGCAATATTCCAGTCGATATTTTTATCGACCATTTCTTCGCGTTTATCCATACCCAGATAACCCGCATCACCCCAAACGGTATTTTCTTGACCATGCAGAAGATGCCTTGCCTGCGTAATATCATGAGTATTGGCCGGGGTCGTTTCCATGCTATGAATGACCCCGAAGGTCTCATCTACGCCAATATGCATTTTCATTCCAAAATGCCACTCATTACCCTTCTTGGTCTGGTGCATCTCGGGATCTCTTTTGCCTGACTGATTCTTGGTCGATGTCGGCGCAGAGATAATCGTCGCATCAACAATTGTACCCTCACGAAGCAGTAGGCCCTCTTTTTCGAGATGGCGATTAACTTCCTTCAAAATTTCTTTAC
>JAGRJA010000328.1 GCA_020443005.1 Pseudomonadales bacterium | reverse complement strand
CTTTTGCGGCGGCTGCTTCCGCTTCCGCTTGAGCTTTTGCGGCCGCTATCTGGGCGCTGTTGTCAGTATCTGATTCTTCTCCACCACTCGCCCATACCGCTACAATTTTTTTGCGGCTATCAAGAGGTACAATGGTTTCGTAGCGCGATGCCAGCTGGCTGTCGACTTTGCCCGCAGAAAGCAAATCCCGTTTGAAATCGCTGGTTGAAGGGCGTGGTCCTATCCAGGTTCTGAGTAAAAGTGGATAGAAACCGGCAGAAAACTCGGCAATTTTTGCGCCATTCACTGAGGCGATGGTTGACTTGCCTGGAATGTAATTAATGACAACCTGATCGCCGGTAACCAGTTTGCCCTGAAGCATGGTCACAAAAGTTACCATGTCCTTGTTATAGGTTTCCAGATCCTCTGGACTGTTATTAATTACAATGCTCTCATTCCAGATTTTTGCAAAAGTGCGTGGAGACAGTCTGTCATCGGTAACACGCATCTCCATCCGCTGACTTTGATTGGCGGCCAGGATTTTTTCAGCGTCTTTTTCCGTTTGTTCCAGGTATAAACCGGCAATGAAATATTCTTTTCTCAGCTTTTCATAAGTGGTAAGGCCGTTCAGCTGAAGAGGTGCGCCCAGAGACAGGCTGCTCAGCGAAAAAAGCAGAATGCCCAAAAAGGTTTGTTTCAAAATAGTAGTGCTAGTTCTGTTAAACATAACTTTACGGACCTATTAAATGTTTTTCTGTACTCTTGCCGTGTCAATCACGGATAAAAACGATACTTCCAGTTTCCCTCAATTTACATACTCTACTGGATTATTTGGTGATATCAAGCCCTTAACAGACTAAAAATCCTTGTGTTATGGTTTTTTTTTAATGTTGAAACTTTGTTTTTGAGCATAACTTGCTGATTCTTTCGGTAGAGGCTTTGCTGAATTCTGACGCTCATTTTGTGGAATGAGTCAACAAAATGACAAAATAGCGTACTTGTTCAGGCTATATTGGCTTGGAGATATGCTAGAGTTTGCCGCATTGTATTTGCTTTTGGCAGGTATTGCCTGCAATGACTTCTCATGCTATCCCTGCGTGTACAGGCTAGCCATAATCCAGGATTCAGTGATGAAGATTACCGAACTAAAATCTGTTTCAAGAGATAAGCTCGACAGTTTGTTGATGACAATTCCCTTTTTCAAGGAAGTCAAGAACAGCACTGAACCTTGGCAATATGATGTGCTTTGCAAATACTCCAGAATCGTTTCCTATGAGCCTGGTGAAATGGTGCTGGCCCGGGGTGATGTGGATACATGGATGTATTATGTGCTGAAAGGACAGCTGGTTGTTTATGCGGGCGACCCTGGCGAGAAAGGCAAGGCTGTAAACTATATTACACCCGGCGAGATTTTTGGTGATCTGGCCATGCTGGTTGATGGCAAGCGGATGGCTACCGTGTTAGCAGATGAAAACAGTCGGGAAATCCTTGTTTTTGGAACTGATTTTTCCGTTTTCGGGAAGCTGGATGATTTTTCGTCAATTAGCCTGAAAACCAAGTTGAGTTTTTTCAGGAAAATGGTTCACAGTATCCGATGGAAGCTGGAACAATACCGCATGGAGCACCCAACCCATGAACTCGTCCCAAAAATACGCCAGATGAAGCCGTATACAGGCCCCAAGGATGGCAGGGAGGAGCTTGGAGCCTTGTATCAGCAATCCGG
>JAGRJA010000327.1 GCA_020443005.1 Pseudomonadales bacterium | reverse complement strand
GGCCGTGGAAAGGCATGGAAGATGTTGAGCGGGCTACACTCACCTGGGTGAGCTGGTTTAACAACGAAAGATTGCTGGGTTCGATCGGCCATATTCCACCGACCGAATATGAAATGTTGTATTATCATAATGAGTCAGCTGATGCAGCCTGACTTAAATAAAATGGCCTCCGATAAAACCGGGGCGATTCAATTTCACCAATGCCGACATCGCCTATAGTGATTTTTCTGGAGCAACAGTTTTCAATGCGGTTTTTGAGGGTGTTTGGTGGTTTGATAACACTTGTGCGGATGGAAGTAATAGTGACGAGCATGTAGGTGGCAGTTGCCTGAGCAGGCTGCTTGCATCAACCGGCGACAGCGATTTCGATGCGGATGCCGACGATGATGTGCTACTGAGAAGCGTAACAGGCCATAACTGGCGTTTGTTCCGTTTCCAGAGTGGCGCACTCGCATCAAGTAACCCTTATAATGTTGTTGCCAATTCAGCCTATCAGTATAAAGCCAGTTTTGATGCAGATGGCGATGGTGACAAGGATGTGCTGTTATACCAGAGTGTGCTGCATAAATGGCAACTGGAAAAAACACAGAACGGAACCGTGGTCGACAGGAGTACGCTTTCCCAGATATACAGTTCTACGGATTATGACTTTCAGTCTGTCGTTGATGTAGATGCTGATGGTGATGAGGATATTCTGTTAAGAAACAGTGTGAATGGAAAGTGGCGTTTGTTTACACTCAATAACGGTGTGGTAACCGGAAACAGTGATTTCGGGCTGTGGGCGAGCAGTGATTATTCGTTCGTTACCAAAGGTGATTTTGATGGCGATCTGGATTACGACATTCTGGTGCGTAGTACAGCGACTGGTAAATACCGTTTGTTCACGGTTGAGGCAGGCGTGGTTTCTGGCAGCAGCGGTTTGCCGCAGTTATACAGTTCTGCAGACTATACAGTACAGGTGGCCAGTGACTTTGATGGTGATGGTGATGAGGATATTCTGGTTCGCAACACATCTACGGGGGCCTGGAAATTGTTCACTGTGCAAAACAGTGCGGTAACCGGAAGCACCTCGTTTAATCTATTTGCCAGTCTTGACTGGAGTTTTGCTTCAGAAGGTGATTCTGATGGTGACGGCGATGCCGATATTCTGTTGCGAAATTCTTTGGGCGCATGGCGGCTGTTTACCGTTCAGGGTGGTGCCGTAACTGCCAATAGTGCTGTTACGGGTATCTATACCAGTACCGACTGGCAGGTTCAGCGATAATTAAGTGGCCGAAAACGAGAAAACAAAAAGGGAGCATCAGCTCCCTTTTTTCTGCCTGATCTTCAGGCGCTCTTGAAAGCACTGCGATCGACATCTTCCATCATTTTCACCCAGTTCTTCCATTTGTCGGGCCAGGTCAGCGGGTCGCCGTCGGCATCAAGGTACCAGCTCTGGCAACCACTGGCCCACACGGTGTGACCCATTTTGGATTTCAGCATGGCGCGCCAGCCATCAACGGCTTCGGGTTTCACCTCGATGGTGTTGAGTTTGCCTTCCTGCCACATTTTTACCGCTTTCAGGCAGTAGTCGGCCTGGATTTCGCTCATGGCGATGACCGAGTAATTGCCGATGGGCGAGTTGGGGCCCAGCATCAGAAAGAAGTTGGGGAATTCAGGTATACACAGTGAACGGTAGGCCTGAATTTTTTTGCGCCACGCATCGTCGATGGACAAGCCGTTTCTGCCGCGAAAATCCATCGGGCGCATAAACGCGGCCGGGTCAAAACCGGTGCCGAGGATCAGGATATCGAGTTCATGCTTTTTACCATCCTTGGTGACAACACTGTTGCCTTCTATATGGTCGATGCCATCCGTGACCAGGTGTGCATTGGGTTTTTGAATGGCGGGATAAAAGGTGCCGTTCATGACAACGCGCTTGCAGCCGAATTTATATTTGGGGGTGAGTTTCTCGCGGAGTACAGGGTCCTTGATTTCGTTTTGCAGGTAGCGTTTCGAGTTCCAGGCAAACAGCTTGTGCATTTGTCTGTCCCACCAGCTGTCGCCAGTGAGGGCAGTGGTGCCCTGTTCAAAAACGGTCAGCGAGATTTTTCGAATCAGGTTCATGCGGAAAGGCTTTTTGCGAAAACGCATTTTGTCTTCTTCGCTGTAATGCTTGTTCTCGGTTTTGACCAGCCATTGCGGGGTGCGCTGGAAAACCGTGACATCGGTTCCAGGTGTGTTGATCAGTTCGGGAATAAACTGCACCGCGCTGGAGCCGTTACCGATGACACCAATTTTCTTGCCCTTCATGTCGACGCTGTGATCCCAGCGGGCTGAGTGCATCATCACGCCTTCGAAACTGTCGAGACCTTCGATATCGGGGTAAGCGGGTTTGTGCAGGATGCCGGTGGCCGAGAACAGCAGATCGGCTTCGTAGGTCTTGTTCTGGCTGGTTTTGACGGTCCAGGTTTCAGTGTCGTCATTCCAGGCGCAGCTGGTCACGGCCTCATTCAGGTGTGTGCAATGGTCGATGCCGTATTTGTAGTAGACCTTTTCGAAGTATTTATAGATTTCCGAACCGCAAGCAAAAAAATCGCTCCAGTCGGGGTTGGGTTCAAAGGAGTAGGTGTAGGCGTGTGACGGTACATCACAGGCGACACCGGGGTAGGTGTTTTCCCGCCAGGTGCCACCAATGGTTTCGGCTTTTTCAAGTACGGTAATATCGCGAATACCGGCGTCTCTCAATTGAACTACCAGACACATACCGGTCATGCCGGCATCAATAATCACAACCTTGGGGGTTTTTCTGTCGTCTGCCATACTTTTGCTCCCGAAAAGAAGTTATCTGAATTTCT
>JAGRJA010000027.1 GCA_020443005.1 Pseudomonadales bacterium | reverse complement strand
ATCTTGAAATCATCGATCAGGGCTCATTACACTCGCAGAGTCAACAACAGGTTGCCTATTCTCCTGCCAGTGGTCTCGGCCTGTACATTGTTCATCTGATCTGTGAAGCCATTGGCTGGCGTTACGAACTTGTCGAAATGAACAAGCTGAACTGTATTCGGCTGTTTTATGCGAAACCTGCCTCCTGAGGTAGAATCGCAGACACCCAAACACTTGTCCATCAGCCGGGAACACAAACCTTGAGTATTCCATGCAATCAACAAAAACAGTAACCACCATCAGCGAGCGGGATATTGTTTTCTCGGCCATTCGTGCGCAAGGCGCCGGCGGGCAGAATGTCAACAAGGTTTCGTCGGCCGTACACCTGCGTTTCGATATTACCGCCTCCTCACTGGATGATGAAGACAAGCAAAAGTTGATGGCCTTTGCCGATGCCCGCATTTCAAAAGACGGCATTATCATTATCAAGGCGCAACGCTTTCGTACACAGGAAAAAAACCGCGAAGACGCACTCAACCGGCTAAATACCTTGATCAACAAAGCCTTGCAAACCAGCAAAAAACGCAAGCCTACTCGCCCAAGTAAAAACGCACAAAAGAAGCGGATGGATAAAAAAACCCTTCACGGAAAAATCAAGAATCTCAGGGGCAAGATCAGGGTGGATTGACTGGGTTAAGTGCTTTTGGTTTTATCCGGCAACTGTTTTGCTGATTTGAAATAACGCATGCACGCTACAAGTTCGAGACCCTGCGAAAAACCCGAGCTGATTGCCAAAGCTGATTGCCAAAGATGATTATCAAGCCTGAAGCTGAATAGTGCGTTTAGCTCTATTACCAGACTTGCCAACGGTTTCTTTTTTCATTGCGTCAATAATCGACTCTGCGATCACTTTTCCAAATACGGGAGGAACAGCGTTTCCAATTTGCAGGTTTTTGGAACTTTTACTCCCATAAAAGACATAGTCATCAGGGAACCCCTGAAGCCTTGCTCCCTCTCTTGTACTTAAAGCCCTGTCCTGGTAGGGATGCACGCACCTGGATGAAGAGGGCGTACCAAAATTTCTTGTGATCGTTGGAGCAGGCATATCCGGCAATAACCTTGCATAAGTATTCGCAAAATATTTCTTTGGCCGGAGTCTTTCAGGCAGGTCATTGACCGTTCCACCTTCAGGAATCAAAGACAAGATTTCCAGCATCTTTGATCCATAATTGGAGCTGTTATGTTCAGTTAATAGTACGCACCCCCTGCGCAGTTGCTTCTGGTAAGTATTTTGAGGGGGCTTTCCGTATAAAGTCTGACAATCATTGGCCTTGAGTTCAGGCAGGTCAGAAATTGCATCCATGATGGTCAATTTTTGCTTTAACCCGAAAAGGTCCTGTTCTTTAGTGTGCGTCGGAGCGGGCAAGCTCACAGGGTGTAAATGCTTTTTCCAGGCAACAACAATCGTTCTCTTTCTGATTTGAGGAAGCCCAAAGTCGGAAGCCTCCAGCACTGCAGATTGCGTCTCATATCCTAAAAGACCAAGCTCTTTAATCAGGGCATGATAGGCCTTCCCCTCATATAAGGTTTTAAAACCGGCCACATTTTCAAAAACCACATAATCCGGATTCAAGTCCCTCACAACGCGTAAAAACTCATGAAAAAGGCTGTTTCGAGGATCCCTTTCTTTTTTTGAACCCACAGTGCTAAACCCTTGACAGGGTGGCCCACCTGAAACCAGATCGACTTTTTTCAAACCCAGTTTTCGCAACTCATCACAGAAATTGATATTACGAATGTCCTCGCATAACATTTTGGTTTCGCAATGATTGATTTCAAATGTCGTTGCAAAATCCTTTTCAATTTCATTCGCCAAAACAACCTTGAAACCCGCCTCTTTCAAACCAATACTAAGACCGCCTGCCCCCGAAAAAAGCTCAATTGCCAAAGGAGGGTTCACAGAGGTAGCTCCGATTCATAAAAATCTCTCAAGTCGTTGCCTCCAATTTAATATAAAGCGCAAAGCGGAACATCAAGGCCAATCAATTCTAGAGCTTCAGAATGACGGAAGAATAATAAAAAGCAATATAGTCGCCTGCAAAAATCAAAAAACCAGCGCGACAGCGCGCATTTCGATCGACTTGCGCACCACACGATCCATCGCGGCGGCGGCTTTCGTTTGCCAGCCTGCGTTCAGGGTCTCAAGTGTTTTTGATGCCAGCGCCTCTTCGATGCAGGCTTTCATATCGGCCAGGGCTTCGCACAGCGAGGCCGATGTAGCCTCGGGCACATCGAACGCCGCCACGGTTTCTTTTTGCAAGGTTTCAGCATCACCCTTTTTTGCTGCTTCAAGTAACTTGAGCAGCTGCAAGTAGTACTGCTCTGCGAGGGCTTCACCCGGCGTCACACAGGCACCGTGGGCAATGCCGAGCGTGTCAAACACATAGGCTCTGCTCGCATCCATATCCGAGGTGTAGTACCACTGCTGATTGTCGTGGTGCAGGTACATCCAGATATCGTTGACCTTGCGGTCTTCGTCGCGGTCGAGAAAACCCTCTACCGGCAAGCCATAACGCAACTGGTGTTTTTTCTGATCGAGGGTTTGCCTGTCCATGAAACAGAGCGGTCGTGTCAGTTGCTGCAGCGGCACCCAGGTATTGAGCAGAAAAACCGGCGAGCGACGGT
>JAGRJA010000326.1 GCA_020443005.1 Pseudomonadales bacterium | reverse complement strand
GGGTATAGTTTTAACAGGGATACGCTTGCAGAGTTGCTGAGTGAAGCATATACCGATTTGGGTACGGATCAGGTGATCTCAACGGAGGACTTGGATTTGTTACACTACTCGATTGATCAGTTCTGGGTTTTGGGAGCATCATTACTTTAAGCAGTTATTCAGGGTGTAATAGCGCAGGTTGTGCGGGAACAACTCAAAACCAGGCATGGTTTTAGGTAACGCGCAATGGCAGTACTGCAGTCTACAGCATAGTGACTTAACTCAGGTTTCATTGGTTTTTCATATGGCTAAAATGAGCCTTAACGATGGGTAAAGAACATCGGAAATCACTCTATGAGCGGTGATCAACCTTCTGGTAAGGCGCCGGAAAGAACAGGGATCGGGGTGCATTTCATGTACTTCGTGTACGCCGGTGTTGCGGTGCTGTGTTATGTGTTTGGCTGGGTCGTTCTGGCGGTTTTTCTGTGCCTGATGACGCTGGCCTGGCTGTTTGCGTATTTCGATGATAAAAAGCAGGGGTCTACTGAACGCGGCAATCCCACGGTACCAGACCGGTCCCACTCCGCTGTCTCTGGCAATTCTCTGATTGATCTCAATGGCAAATGCCCTGTTTGCTCGGGCAAATTGTTTGTCGTAGAAGTTGGGGTTACCACGAAAACTCAGATTATGGCATTTGCCCAGAACGCAAAAGGTTGGCAGGAGAATCCGCAGGCATTGGCAGGCCATATGCCACCGGGGATTTACTGCCGCAAGGGATGCTGCGCTATCCATACCACACCCGCCCCTGTACAGGCAGACCCTATTAAAGTAGAAGGGCCATTCGGGTTTCCAGTGCCCGAACGCATCAAATGGGCCGACATTATGCGTGATGGTGGAAGCTATGCTCTGGTCTACGATTCAGCCAACAACGAATCGGTAAAAGTACTGCTCAAGGTGATTGGCACAGACAAATTACGGCGCACGGGCTATCGAAATCCGCAGTTGGCTATCCTTGATCCATTGACTCTCGAACCCCAAAAAACTCAGGAACTGGATTGGGATGAAGCGGCTGGGCTCGGTAAGTTATTAACGCCGCTGCTTTGCTCCGAGTACGAAATTGAGTTCGGTGGCACCTCAAGAGCCTCGGAAATGATCCGCTATTTGTCACGGCGAGGGAAATTGTGAAACCACTTCTGAATGCTAATATTACTGAAAAATACAGCACGTCACATCAATGAAGCCGGACGTCGTTATCGGAAATATCCTCGACCAAAATGTTGAGGTCATCGTGAACAGCTGGAACAGAAATATCATTCCCTGGTGGTTATTGCTGCCCCAGGGCGTGTCTGGCGCTATCAAGAAAAAAGCCGGTAATCGGCCCTTTATCGAGGTGGCACGCTATGGATCCATCCCCCTTGGCGAGGCGAGGTTGACTTCTGCCGGGCGTTTGCCATTCAAGGCCATCATTCACGTTGCCGGCATAAATCTGTTTTGGTTTGCGTCTACATACTCTGTATCGCATGCCGTGGTCAGTGCGATGAGGGTCGTTGAACAACAGCAATTTCTCAGTGTCGCTTTTCCTTTGATTGGTTCCGGATCCGGAAATCGAAGCGCAGAATGGTCGCTGAAGTGCATGCTGGAAGCATTCGAGCCCATTGATACCAAGGCCAGAGTCGTGATTG